>NZ_JANIAG010000045.1:0-34023 GCF_028682155.1 Pseudomonas sp. 39004 | reverse complement strand
CTTCATACTACGCACAACGAAACATATATACCGCCACTACTGCGGCTACCGGCCTTTACAGGCTTACAGCCATTGCGCTTTTTCAGCAAAAAACGCCCGCGCATTCGCCTCCAAACTCTCCAGGTGATACCCCCCCTCCTGCACTATCACACACGGCAAGCGCAGCGCCCGAACCCGCTCTCCCAACGCCGCAAACCCGTCGGTGGTCACCGCCACCTTGCTCTGCGGGTCCAGCTGGTAGATATCGAACCCCAACGACAACACCAGCACCTCGGCACCAAAGTCCTTCACCGCACTCAGCGCAATCTCAAGCTGATTCATGAAATCCGCCTCACTGGCCCCATGCGCCATCGGCAGGTTGAGGTTGTACCCCTCCCCCACACCCTCGCCGCGCTCGTCCGCGAACCCGGCCACCCCCGGGTAGAAGTTGGTCGGGTCACCGTGCACCGACACATACAGCACATCACTACGGTCGTAGAAAATCTCTTGAATCCCCTGCCCATGGTGCATGTCGGTATCGAGGATCGCCACGCGGCGATAACGGCCGCGCAAGGCCTGGGCCGCGACGGCGGCGTTATTCAGGTAGCAGAAGCCGCCGGCCGCATCGAAACGCGCATGGTGCCCCGGTGGGCGGCACAGCGCATAGGCCGCAGGCTCACCCCCGAGAATGGCCTTGGCGGCGGCCACTGCGCTTTGCGCCGACCAGTAGGCCGAGCGCCAGGTGTTCTCACCCACGGGGCAACTGCCGTCGGCCAGGTAGCGGCCAGCCTGGGCGAGAATGCCGCGCAGGGCATTGGGCTCGCGCACGAAAATGTTCGACATGACCTCGTCGCCCCACTCCTCGGGCACTTCCTTCCAGCGTGCATGGGCCTCTTCGAGGAACGTCAGATAGGCCTCACCGTGTACCGCCTTGAGCGGGCCCAGGCCGGCATCTTCGGGCTGACGAATGTCGAAGCCGAGGTCATTGGCCGCCTGCAACAGGCGCTGGGCACGTTCGGGGACTTCCTGCGGGGTACGCATGGCGCCGCGCGAGTAGTAGCTGCGCGGGTGGTGCAGCAGCTGTTCGGGGTGAAAGTAGCAACGCATCAGGCTTCTCCTTGTTCGACCCGGCCGGCACGGGCCAGCACGGCGTTGAGCAGTACATCGGCGCCCTGGCGGGCATCGTCGGGCAGCACGTCTTCAGCCTCGTTGTGGCTCAGGCCACCGACGCAGGGGATGAACACCATGGCCGTCGGGCAGTAACGGGCGAGCAGAATAGCGTCGTGGCCAGCGCCACTGACAATCGCCTGCTGGGCATAGCCCAGGCCGTCCACGGCCTGTTGCACGGCGGCCACACAAGCGGCGTCGAAGGGCGTCGCCGGGCTCACCCAATGGCGCTCGATGCGTACCTGCAGGCCACGCTGCGCGGCGATAGCCTGCAGTTTCAGGGCAAGGTCATGCTCCATCGCCTCAATGGCCTGGTCACGGTGGTGGCGCAGGTCGACGGTGAAGCGCAGTACACCTGGGATGGTGTTGCGCGAAGACTTGGCAATCGACAGCTCGCCCACCGTGGTCAGGCCTTCGGGGGCGAAATCGGCGGCCAGTTGCTCCACCGCCTGGATCATTCGTGCCGCACCATACAAAGCGTCCTTGCGCAGCGGCATCGGCGTGGTGCCGGCGTGGGCGGCCATGCCTTCGACCGTCACGTCGAGCCAGCGAATCGCCTGGCCACCACTGACCACACCAATGCATTTGGCGTTGTCTTCAAGGATCGGGCCTTGCTCGATATGCGCTTCAAAATAAGCATCGACCTTACCGCCCAAGGGGCGCTGGCCGGCATACCCCGTGCGTTGCAGCTCATCGGCGACGCTGATGCCCGCAGCATCGCGAATAGCCAGCGCCTGCTGCAGGTCAAGGGTACCGGTGAACACTGCCGAGCCGAACATGGCCGGCGTGAAGCGTGCGCCTTCCTCGTTGGTCCACACGGCAATCTCCAGCGGCTTGCGAGTGCGGATGCCGAGGTCGTTGAGCCGGCGCACCACCTCAAGGCCCGCCAGCACACCGTACACACCATCGAAACGGCCGCCTTCGGGCTGGGTGTCGAGGTGGCTGCCCATCATCACCGGTGCAGCCTGCGCATCGGTGCCTGCGCGGCGGGCGAACAGGTTGCCGATGGCATCCACCGACAGGGTCAGGCCGGCCTCGCGGCACCAGTGGCTGAACAGTTCTCGGCCGGCCTTGTCTTCATCGCTCAGGGCCAGGCGGCAGCTGCCGCCACGGGCCGTGGCACCGACTTCGGCCATGGCCATCAGGCTCGCCCACAGGCGTTCGCCATTGCTTTTCAACATGTACAGGTACTCCAGATCGAATCGGGTGGATCAGGCCATTTCCAGCTGCTGACTACGGGTGTACTGGCGCGCCAAGGCCAGCACGCAGAGCAGCGAAACGGAGGCGATCAAGGTGTAGAACACCGCCATCGGCCACCACTGGCCGCTGAAGGTGTGGGCCAGCCAGGTGCCGATCAGCGGCGTCAGGCCCCCGGCAATTGCACCGCAGATCTGGTAGGCCAGGGAGATCGCGGTGTAGCGCACGCGGGTTTCGAACATGCCGCTGACGTAACCGGCGATCACCGCATAGAACGACGCCATGCAGGCCGCCGCCAGGGCGATGCCAAGCACGATCAACGGGCCCTGGCCCGAGCTGACCAGCACGAACATCGGATACGGCGAGGCCATCGCCAGCAGTGCGACCAGGGCCAGGAAGCGGGTAGCGCCGACTTTCTCGGACAACCAGGCGGCCAGCGGTTGCAGGCAAAACTGGATGACCGCCACGAAGAACAGGCATTCAAGGATCAGCGAGCGATCCAGGTGCAACTGTTGGGTGGTGTAGCTGATCATGAAGGTGTTGGTGAAGTAGACCCCGGCAATGCCCAGGGTATTGGCACCGATGCACAGCAGCAGCGGGCGCCAGGCGGTGCGCAGCACTTCGAACACCGGCGCCTGCTCCTTGCGGTGGGCCTTTTCGGCCTGCTCGCGGCTGGCGATGAATTCCGGCGATTCGTTGACCCCGAGGCGGATGGCCAGGCCCACCAGCAGCAACAGTGCGCTGGCCAGGAACGGCACACGCCAGCCCCAGCTCATCAGCTGGTCTTCCGGCAGCCGGGTTACGGCGCCGAAGGCCAGCAGCGAGAGGATCAGGCCCGCCGGGCTACCCAACTGGGCAAACGAGGCAAAGAAGTTGCGTCGACCCTTGGGCGCGTGCTCGCCCGCCATCAGCACCGCCCCGCCCCACTCCCCGCCCACGGCGATGCCCTGGACGATACGCAGCACAATCAGCAGCACCGGCGCGGTGGCGCCGATCTGCGCGTAGGTCGGCAGCAGGCCGATGCACACGGTGACGATGCCCATCATCAGCAAGGTGATGACCAGCGACTTCTTGCGCCCGATGCGGTCGCCCACATGGCCGAAGATGACGCCGCCCAGCGGGCGGGCAAAGAAACCGACGGCAAAGGTGCCAAAGGCGGCCATGGTGCTGAACAGGCTGTTGTCGGAGGGGAAGAACAACGCACCGAACACCAGTGCAGCGGCGGTGGCGTAGATGTAGAAGTCGTACCACTCGATCATGGTGCCGATGAACGCGGCGGCGGCGGCACGGCGCGGCTGGGGCGAAGCGGTGGGCTTCATGCTGGGCTCCTTTGCTTGTTTTTTTGGCAGGAGTTATCGGGAATCACGGGGCGCTCTGGTGGCGCCTGGTCGGTGCATGGCTGCGATTTATCGTCCCAGGGCTATGATTAGTCAATTTTCTATTTATTATTCGCACTATTAGCCACGCTTATCATTCGAGCCCGACCATGTCTGACCGCCTGCTCAACGACCGCCTCGACTGGAACCTGCTGCGCACCTTCCGGGTCATCGGCCAGGAGCTGTCCATCAGCCGCGCCGCCGCCCGCCTGCACCTTACCCAGCCGGCGGTGAGTCAGGCGCTCAAACGCCTGGAGGAGCAGCTTGGCCGGCAACTCATCGCCCGCCGCGGGCCGCGCTTCGTGCTGACCGAAATGGGCGAGCAGTTGTTCTTGCTGGCTGGCGAGGTGTACGGGCAGATGTCGCAGATCGGCGGGCTGCTGGAGCAACCGGCTGACGAACTGGTGGGCAAAGTGCGCCTGCTGATCATCAGCCGCATCGTCAGCGAACGCTTTGACGACTTTCTCGCCGACTTCCACCGCCAGCACCCCCGGGTAGAGCTGGAAATCGACGTGATGCGCAGCTCCGACATTGTCGCCGCCTTGCAGGAGAAGACCGCCACCGCAGGCCTGAGCCTCAACCGAAGGCCTCAACCGCGGCTGGAGCAGCGGCTGTTTCTGCGCCAGCGCTATGCGTTTTTCTGCGGCAAGCACCATGCCTTGTTCGGCCAGCTTGAAGGCGACCTGCAGCGTGAGAACTTCGTCAGTTTTACCAGCGACCAGATTGGCGGGATGCTCTCGCCGCTGACCATCTTCCGTGACCAGCAAGGGTTTTCCGGACACATCGTGGCGTCCTCGCCCAGCCTTGAAGAGGTGCGCCGCCTGGTGATTGCTGGGTTCGGCATCGGCTGCCTGCCAGAACATGTGGTGGCGCCGGATGTGGCCGCCGGGCTGTTATGGAAGCTGCCGCCGCAGGAGGGGATCGCGGATGTGGATATACACCTGCTGTGGAACAGGGAGCAGCGGCTGAGTCGGGCGGAAGAGGTGTTTATCCAGGCGTTGCAACAGTGTTTGGAGAAAGGGCATCTGTAGATTTGGGTTGGTTGATCATCCGCGCACTATGAAGCTGTGCTTGCGACGAACCTTCCTCTACCGCTTTTTGGCTGATTCATAGACTTCGCTGCGCTCGCGCTTGCCAACCGAAACTACCACTACCACGACGCGTTCATCTTCGATTCGGTAGATGAGGCGATACCCAGAAGCCTTGAGCTTGATTTTGAAGTGATTCGGCAGCTCCCGCAGTGCATCGGCCTGCACCCTGGGAACCTGCAAGCGCTCTCGAAGCTTTTTCTTGGCCTGTTCACGCACTGTATGGCCGAGTTTGCCCCATTCCTTCAACGCCGAAGGGAGAAACTCAAGCTCATAGGTCATCCAAAGACACCGATACGCCTTTTTCACCCAGTCGAGACTTTGCCAGTTCGCTTAGCTCGATATCTTCGAGCCGCTCCATCATGGCTTCATAAAGCTCAGCCGGCACCATGTACCCCATCACCCGATTGTGATTGAGCACGGCGATGGGCATCCCTGCGGCACCGGACATGACCGCAGTTGGGTTCTTTTTCAGTTCCGACACGCTTACCGCTACATCGGCGAAAATATTCTGCATATTTATCGACCTCAATTAAGACCTATATTTTGGTCAATGCCTCGGGCAATGACAAGCCATGGCCTGCTAAAAGTTTGGATCCCATCCACGGGGCAAGGTATGCTCTGCGAGATAGCCAAATGCCACCACCCAGGAGCGCCAAGCGCCTGGCATTCATGGACGAGCCTCCTTTGCCCAGCCACCCTACCCGCCACACCATCGCCCGCCAGTGGCAGTTGCTCAAGCTACTGCCAGGGCGCCACCCCGGCATGAGTTCCACGCAGTTGCAGGCTGCTCTGTCATCCGTGGGCCACAGCACCAGCAAGCGCACCGTCGAGCGCGACCTGGTCGAGCTGTCGGCGCTGTTCCCACTGCATTGCAACAGCAAAGGCATGCCCTACGGCTGGTACTGGCAACCTGGCTTGAGCCTGGGCGAGGCGCGGCACCTGCAACCGGATGCCCTCAGCCCGGTACGCCAGGTCGTGCTACGTGCCTGGGTCGACGATGCACTTGCCCGTCGTCTTGAACACCAGCCGCTGTCCACAGACATGCAACTCACCCCGCAGCAGGACGGCGGCGCCTCGCTGCAAGCGACCGTCGACGACGGCCGGGCGTTGATGGGCTGGTTGCTTTCACAGGCAGGGTCGATACGCGTGCAGGCCCCGCAAGCGCTGCGCGAGGCCTTGCTGGAACACATGCGCCAAAGCCTGGCGCTGCACGATGACTGTCAGTAATTGGGCATGTATGTCAGGACGGCAACACCGGCACGCGGCGGCGTGACAGGCAGGCGTAGGCCAACGCCAGCACGCCGAACCCCAACACCCCCAACAGCACCATCAGCTCACGGCTGTAGCGCGCCACCAGTGCGGGAAAACCGCTGAACTCGCGGTACACCTGCACATCGGCCACGCCGTCGGCGTGACGGATGCTGACGCCGCCCTGGCGGATCTGCGAGTAGTCCGCATCGAAGTACACCCACACCTTACAGGCGCCACCCGGCTCAATGGCTGGTATTTCGACCACGGGCGTGGCGGCCTCGATGATGGTGTCGTTACCCGCGGCATCGCGCACTTGCACCAGGCCCTTGACCGGCAGGCGGATGGTTACCTGGCGCACCGGCGCATCACCCGTGTTGCGCAGGTCGATGAGCAGACCGGTGCGGTGGTCCACCAACCCCGCCTCGAACGGCTTGGCGAACAGCTGGGCATAAGGCGCCTGGGCCAGTTCGATCAACCGGTCGACCTGCTCATGGCTCAACTCGCCCTGGCCGATACTGTTGATGCGCCCTTGCAACTGCTCGTACTTCAGCAGCTCGCTGGCCTTGCTGATCCGCTCGCTGAACTGGCTCGGGTAGGTGAGGTAGGCATAGGTCAGGGAGGCTTCCAGGCGAGGGCGGCCTTTGATCACCACATAGGCCACCAGTATGACCATCAGGCCAATCAGCAGCGCTACGAGGCATTTCCCGACTTTGTCCCAGCTCAACACAAACTTCCTTCTGTCGTGGTACTGACGATTCAAGCGGCCCAAGGGTGCCAATTTCGTGGCGCCCAGGCAAGCATTCAACGCCCCAGCAGTGCGGGCAGTGACGCTACCAGCATAGGCCTGATCACGGTATTCGCTTTGTCCTTGACCGTGGTCATGCCGTGAACGAGGATCAGGCTTCCACAGACAAGGACGCAAACCATGTTACGGATACTGGGCAGAGCTTCTTCCATCAATGTGCGAAAAGTCCTTTGGGCCTGTGCCGAGTTCGATATCCCCTTCGAGCGGGAAGACTGGGGTTCGGGCTTCCAATCCACCAACACGCCCGAATTTCTGGCATTGAACCCCAACGCCATGATCCCGGTGATCCAGGACGGCGATTTCACCCTGTGGGAATCCAACACCATCATCCGCTACCTGGCAACGCGCCATGACCAGGGCGCCACCTACCCGACCGAGGCACAAGCGCGGGCGCGCATCGATCAATGGATCGACTGGCAGGCATCGGACCTCAACCGGTCGTGGAGCTACGCGTTCATGTCGCTGGTCAGGCACTCCCCTGCCCACCAGGACCCTCAAGCACTGGCCGCCGGTTGCGCGGAATGGGGCCGCTACATGCAGATTCTGGAGCGCCAGCTCGCCGCCACCGGCGCTTATGTGGCCGGTAGCCGGTTCACGCTGGCCGACATCCCTATCGGCCTGTCGGTCAACCGCTGGTTCGAGACCCCGTTCGAGCACCCTCACCTGCCGGCAGTCAGGGCCTACTACGAGCGGCTGAGCCAGCGCCGCGCGTTTTGCCTGCATGGCAGAAACGGCACGCCTTAAACACAGGCCTTTAACGCTGGGGCGGCCGGAGGCGCTGACTGAAGCCGCCCCCCTGCTCAGCGTGCCTCCAGCACCTTCGCCAACACGAAGGTCACCACCACTGCCAGCAACACGCCAACGGCGATCGACATGACCGCGCCCCACTGCAACAGCGTGTGTTGCAGGGTCAGGTAAAAGCCGACCACGCCCACGGCGCCAATGCCGTTGCCGCGTATGATCGCAGCCAGCTCCTGGCGCCCGCCCTGAACGTGGGCGAACACCGCCAGCGGCCAGGCGATGACCGGGACCGGCGCCAGCATCCCGCTGACCACAGGGCCGAGCAAGGTCGCGCTGGCCGTGATCACCAGCAGCAGCAAGGTGGCGGTCATCATGCGCATCGGGATGACCCAACGAGGCGTCGGCACGTAACGTGCGGCACTAACTTCTGCCGGCTTGGCGGTGGCCACGACGATGGCGATGACCAGTAGCAGCGTGGCAATGACCGACAACGCCACCCCGCCCAGATGGCTGGTTGCCAACGCCGCCAACACAAAGAACGCCAGCGCCGCGATGCAGCCGACCAAGGCGCCTACACGCCGGGTCACCCCGTAGTAGAACAAGCAGGTTGCCTGCACGGCAGCCACCCCGGCCAATGCCCCTGGTACGGCCAATGAGGCGAACGCCTCGCCTTGTTCAAGGCTGAGAAACAGCATGACCAGCGCCGAGGTAACGGGTAGCCCTGAAAGCAGCCCGCCAATTTGCGTGCCCCAGCGTTTGCCAGCCAGCGAAATGGCCAGCATCAGGGTGGGGGTCATGAAGAGTTTGAGGTAGAAGACAGTCATGCAGAGGTTCAGGTCTGAGGCGGGGGATAGCGCATGCTAGCTGAAGCGCGCTCCGGGGCACAGTGACGATGGCCGTTGCGGGCAAGAGCCATCCGCCTATCCAGGTTCAGACCATGGTTTGGAACGCCTGAGCTGCGCCCCAAATGTTGGACACCCGCCCATCATTTGGGGCGCAGCTCAGGCCGAGTTACACCAAGGCGGCCTTCGACGCTGTCACGCCCCGCGCGCGCCAGGCAAACACCAGCACCATCAGCAACCCCAACCCCGCCATCAACGCACCCGCCAGGGAAATCGCCGGGTACCCCAGCCCCGCATTGATCACCGCCCCACCCAGCGCGGCGCCTATCGCGTTGCCAAGGTTGAACGCGCCGATATTCACCGCAGACGCCAGGTTAGGCGCGTCCTTGGCCGCTTCCATCACGCGCATCTGCAGCGGCGGCACCAAGGCAAAACTGGCCGCACCCCACACCAGCACCGCCAGTGCCGTGGGCAGCGACCAGGGCATCAGCAGCGGAAACACCAGCAGCACAGCGATCAACACCGCCAGCGAGACGATCAGCGTACGATCGACCGAGCGGTCCGCCGCCTTGCCGCCCCACACGTTGCCCAAGGTCAGGCCGATACCGAACAACACCAGCATGACCGTGATGAACGTGGTGGAGGCCTGGGCCTCGCTGTGCAGAATGGGCGCAATGTAGGTGAACACGGTAAACATCGCGCTGGAGCCGACCACGGTCAGCGCCAATGCCGCCAGTACCGGCCCACGGCCGAGCACGCGGATTTCGGCCATTACCCCGTCACTTTTGGGCAGCGGCACATTGGGCAGCGCGTACCACAGCGCCGACATGGCCACCAAGCCCAGGCCCGCGATCCCCCAGAACGAAGTGCGCCACCCCAGCAACTCACCGAACCAGGTCGCCAACGGCACACCGCCAATGGTCGCCAGCGTCAACCCCATGAACATCGCGGCCACGGCGCCTGCGCGTTTTTCCGGCGGCACCACACTGGCTGCCACGATCGAGCCGATGCCAAAGAACGCACCATGGTTGAGCGAGGTCACCACGCGGGCCACGAGCAGGCTGGCGTAATCGCTCGCCAGCGCCGACATCAGGTTACCCAGGGTGAAAATGGCCATCAGCCCGATAAGCAGGTAACGCCGCGGCACCTTGCCGGTGGCCAGGGTCATCAACGGGGCACCGATCAGCACGCCCACCGCGTAAGCGCTGACCAGCAGCCCGGCGGCAGGTATCGAGACCCCGAGGTCTGTGGCAATACTGGGCAACATGCCCATGGGGGCGAACTCGGTGACACCGATGCCAAAGGCACCGATGGCGAGTGCGACGAGGGGTGGATTGATGCGCATAACGGGCTCCTTATCTGTGCCGCAAATGCTACGATCCACTCCGTTAATGCACTAGACTGCATTTTTGCCAATCACCTTTGCGCATGAGGCACAAATGGACTTCAACGGCAGGTCCGGCGAGATGGAGATTTTTGCCAAGGTCGCGCACGCGGGCAGCTTGTCTGCGGCGGCGCGGGCGCTGGGGCTGACGCCATCGGCGGTCAGCCGGATCATCGCGCGCACCGAACAGCGCCTGGGCACCCGCCTGCTGTTGCGCACCACACGGGCCATTTCGCTTACCCCGGAGGGCGAAGCCTACTTGCGTGGCGCCCGGCGCATCCTCGCCGACATGGATGAAGTCGAGGATGCCATCACCGACCAGGGCGTACCGCGCGGGCGCCTGCGGGTCAGCGCCGCGCTGGGGCATGCCCGGCTCACGGTGGTGCCCTTGCTGGCGCAGTTCAGCGCCCTGTACCCGCAGATATTGGTCGACCTGACGCTAGGCGACGAACTGGTCGACATTGCCGGCGGCCAGGCCGATGTCGCGCTGCGTTTCGGCCACCTGCCGGACAGTTCCCTGAGTGCCCGTTACATTGGCGACACCGGCCAGGTGATCGTCGCCTCGCCCGACTATCTGCAACGCTGCGGCACCCCGAACGAACCTGAAGACCTGGCCCGCCACAACTGTTTGCGCTTCAACTTCCGACGTGCCGAGCCCGACTGGCCGTTTCGCCGTGATGGGCAGGCGTTTGCCCTTAAAGTCAGCGGCAACCTGGAGTGCAGCAGCGGCGAGGCGCTGGCGCAATTGGCCAGGCTGGGGGCCGGCATCGCACGCATCGGTACCTTCACGGTGGCCGATGACCTCACCAGCGGGCAATTGGTGCCGCTGCTGGAGGCCTACAACCCCGGCGACCGTGAGCCGATTCATGCGGTGTTCGTCGGCGGTCCGGCGATGCCGGCACGGGTTCGGGTGTTCGTGGACTTTCTGGTCGAGCATCATCAGGGTTGGCCGCAGCGCCACGCACAGCCAACATCGCAACCCTGAGCGCAATTAAAACGCATAACTCGCCCTCGCCCCTGCGCACTTAGCAACCACAGCCGAATGCCTTGCGATACTATTGGATCCAATCGCGCGCCACGCAGGGCCTGGGGAGATCGGCATGCAAGCTTTGGGAATGGACTATCGGCACGGTGAGGTGGTTGCCAGCCACTGCCACGCCGAGGATCAGCTGATCTATGCCGCCAACGGTGTGATGCGGGTGTGCAGCGATGGCGGTAACTGGGTGATCCCCCGTGGGCAGGCACTGTGGATACCTGCTGGGGTCGGCCACGAAATCCGCATGCAAGGTGAAGTGTCGATGCGCACCTTGCTGCTGGGTTCGCACGTCACGCGCTGCCATGTCATCGCGGTGTCCGGTTTGCTGCGCGAGCTGATCCTGGCCGGGTCACGGATGTTGCAGCGCGACGAGCCGCTGGGCGAGCACGCCCGGGCGCTGATCCAGCGTGAGCTGGAAACAGCAGAGCGCATCGATGCCTACGTGCCGGTGCCGCAGCATGCACGGCTGCGCGCCTGGTGCGAGGGCTTTCTCGAAGACCCGGCCCAGGACCTGACGCTGGAGCAGTGCGGCGCGCAACTGAACATGAGCGCGCGCACCCTGGCGCGGCTGTTCCAGCGTGAGGTGGGCATGTCGTATGGCGAGTGGCGAGCACGCACGCGCATGGTCCTCAGCCAGCAGTGCCTGGCCGATGGCAAGCCGATCCTGAACGTGGCACTGGACCACGGTTACCAGAGCGCCAGCGCCTTTGCCGCGATGTTCAAGCGCATTCTTGGCTACAACCCCAGCGACTGGCAGGTCAACGTGCTGGGCACGGGCGCCGCGCCAACGCCCTGAGCGTCAAGGCTGAGGTTGTCCCAGTTGCGCGCAGGGTTGTCCCGCTTGCGGCAGCGGGGCTACCCCAGCCCTCGTTAATCTGGCCTCACGATCCCTCATACGGCTTGCGTGATGCCAATACGACCCCTTTCCAGCCCCGCCAGGCGGGCTGCCGCCATCGGCGTGTTCAGCGTGCTGTCGGCGTGCACCGGGCAACCCACAGGCGCCCTCCCCCCCAACCCCTTCCAAACGCCGCCCGGGCTGCACCTGCCTGCCGGGGTCAGCGACCAGGCGCTGCCCGCGCGCTGGTGGGCGTTGTATCACGACCCGCAGCTCAACGCCTGGGTGCAGCAGGCCCTGGAGCACAACCAGGACCTGGCGCAGGCCGAAGCCAATGTGCAGGCCATGCTGGCCGGCATTGGCGAGTTCGATGCCAAGCGCTGGCCCTCCACTTCCCTCGGGTTCGCCGCCAGCTATGGCAAGAGCGCCGATGACCAGACCCTGGCGGAGGCCACCGACAGCCATGCGCCATCGCAATGGGCGTTCAACCCGGCCATCGAGCTGGCCTACCAGGTAGACGTCTGGGGCCAGGTGCGCGCGGCCATCGAACGGGCACGGGTACAGGCCGAGGCCAGCCGCGAGGCCTTGGAGCTGGTGCACCTGCAGGTGGTCAGCCAGACCACCCGCGCCTACATCGACCAATGCGTCTATGGCGCCCGCATCGCGGCAGCCAGCCAGTCCCTGGACACGTTGCAGCGCAGTGTGCAGCTCAGCGAGCGCCAGCGTCAGGCTGGCGTCGCCACCGAACTCGATGCTGTGCGCCTGCTGGGTTTACGCGAACAGGTACAGGCGCAACTGCCGATGCTGGAGGCACGCCGGCGCATGGCCCTGTACGAACTGAGCATGCTCAGTGGCCAGGAACCGGTGGCGCTGATCGACAATAGCGCCCCCTGCCAGACCATCCCGACCCTCGCCGCGCCGCTGCCAGCTGGCGACGCCTGGCGCCTGCTCGAACGCCGGCCAGATGTGCGCAAGGCCGAACGCGAGCTGCAGGCTGCCGCTTTGGAAGTCGACATCGTCAAGGCTGACCTGTATCCGAAGGTCAGTTTCGGCGCCTCGTTGACCTCGTCGGATCACCACCTGGCCAACCTGGGCGACAGCCGTGCGCTGATGTTTGCCATCGGCCCGTTGATCCGCTGGGAGTTCCCCAATATCAAGGCCAACCGCGCACGGGTGAGCAAGGCCCAGGCCTTGCAACAGGCGCAAATCGCCCATTACCGCGGGGTGGCGTTGGCGGCACTCAAGGATGTGCGCCAGGCCCTGGCCCGCTTCGACGGTGAACGGCAACGGACCCAGGCCCTGGCAGCAGCCCTGGAGCAGGGCCAACGCGGCTTTGCCCTGGCGCAAAGCAGCTACCGCGCCGGCACCCTCGACGCACTGGCGCTGCTGGACAGCGAGCGCGACCTGATCGCAGTCAGGGCCAGCCATGTCGAGGCCCAAGGCCGCCTGGCACGTGCCCAGATCAACCTGTTCCGCGCCCTGGGCGGGCGCTGGCAATCATCACCGGCACCGGCCCCAAGCCGGGTGCGTCGCTCCACTCCCGCTACTGGAAGCCAATCATGAATGTTGCCGTTACAAAGAACGCGCTGGCGGATGACCAGCCCCAGGCGGCTGTCACTGCCCACAGGCCCCGTCGCCGGCTGGCACTGTACGCCGGTGGTGGCCTGACGCTGCTGGCAGCGCTGGCCTTCGGCGGGTACTGGTTCACTACCGGGCGCTACCTCGAGACCACCGATGATGCCTATGTACGCGCCGACTGGGTGGCCCTGAGCGCACGCGTGGCCGGCTATGTGGCCAAGGTTGAAGTGGAGGACGACCAGCCCGTCAAGGCAGGCGATGTGCTGGTGCGCCTGCACAACCGCGACTACCGTGCACGCCTCGACCTGGCCACTGCCGGGGTGGCCGAAGCACAGGCCGCGCTGGCGGCGGCGCAGGCCAGCCAGCAAGTGGCTGGCGAGCGTATCAACCAGCAACAGCAGGCCATCTTCCAGGCCGAATCGGCCGTGCACAGTGCCAGCGCCGAGCGCCAGCGCAGCGAGCTGGACATGCAGCGCTACCGTGGCCTGGTGCGTGACAACGCAGCCACCGTGCAGCGCCTGGAAGCGGCCAATGCCAGTGCTGTGCAAGCAGGTGCCGCGCTGCAGGGCGCGCAGGCACGCTTACGAGAACAGCGTTCGCAACTGACGATGGCCAAGGCCCTGGCGCTGGCGGCCGATGCCGACATCAAGCAACGCACGGCGGCCTTGAACCGTGCCCAGGCCCGCCAGGCGCTGGCCGAACAGGATGAACAGGACACCGTCATCCGCGCGCCCATCGATGGCGTGGTCGGCCAGCGCCGCGTTCGCGCCGGGCAGTATGTGGTGCCAGGCCAGCCGCTGCTGGCGGTGGTGCCGTTACAGCAGACCTACGTGGTCGCCAACTACAAGGAAACCCAGCTGGCACACATGCGCCCAGGGCAACCGGTGCAGGTGCGTATCGACAGCTTCGCCAGCCAGCCTGTGCAAGGCCGCGTGGCGAGCTTCTCGCCGGCGTCCGGCAATGTTTTTGCGCTGCTGCCTTCGGACAACGCCACCGGCAACTTCACCAAGATCGTCCAGCGTTTTCCGGTGCGCATCGTGCTCGACCAACCCGTAGACGGCGTGCAGATACTGCCCGGCATGTCGGTGGTGACCACGGTCGACACGCGCCCCGTGGAGCCGGCCGATGAGCACTGAGCAAAGGGTACCGTTGCGGGCCTGGGTGGCGGTGTTCGGCGGCTTGCTTGGGTGCTTCATGGCCGGCATGAACGTGCACGTCACCAGTGCGGCGCTACCTGAAATCCGCGGTTCGCTGGGTGCCAGCTTCGAAGAGGGCTCGTGGATCTCCACCGCGTACCTGGTGGCGGAAATCGTCATGATTCCGCTGACGGCCTGGCTGGTCGAGGTGTTTTCCATGCGCCGGGTGATGTGGACGGGGTCGTTCATCTTCCTGCTGGCATCGATCGCCTGCTCGTGGGCGCCCAACCTGGAGGCAATGATCACCCTCAGGGTGATCCAGGGCGCAGCCGGCGCAGTGCTCATCCCCCTCTCCTTTCAGTTGATCATCACCGAACTGCCCGCCAGCAAGATGGCCATGGGCATGGCGCTGTTCAGCCTGGCCAACAGCGTGGCCCAGGCGGCGGGGCCTTCCATTGGCGGCTGGTTGACCGATGTCTATTCGTGGCGCTGGATTTTCTACCTGCAGCTGTTTCCCGGCGTCGCACTGCTGCTGGCCATCGCCTGGTCGATCGACGCCAAACCCATGCAACTGGCCCTGTTGCGTCGGGGCGACTGGGTGGGTATAGCGGCCATGGTCCTGGGTTTGGGCGGCTTGCAGATCGTGCTGGAGGAAGGCGGCCGGCTGGACTGGTTCGGCTCGACGTTCATCGTCGGCATGTCGATCATCGCAGGCTTGGCGTTGGCGGTCTTCGTGTTCACCCAGTTGTACGGCCAGCGCGCATTCATCAACTTGCGCTTGCTGGGGCGCTACAACTTCGGGGTTGCCAGCATCGCCATGTTCATCTTTGGCGCCGCCACCTTTGGCCTGGTGTTCCTGGTGCCCAACTACCTCTCCCAGCTGCAGGGCTACAGCGCCCGGGATGTGGGGGTCGCGTTGATCGCCTATGGCGTGGTGCAACTGCTGCTGGCGCCGTTGATGCCAAAACTGATGGCCTGGACCAGCGCCAAGTTCATGGTGGCCAGTGGTTTTCTGATCATGGCAGCAGGCTGCTGGCTGGGCGCGAGCCTGAACATCGATAGCGCCGATAACGTCATCATCCCGTCCACTGTGGTGCGCGGCATTGGCCAGCCGTTCATCATGGTCGCGCTGTCGGTACTGGCGGTGGCAGGGTTGGAAAAACGTGAAGCGGGCTCGGCCTCGGCGGTGTTTTCGATGCTGCGCAACCTGGGTGGCGCCATCGGCACCGCCACGCTGACGCAGATCGTGGCAACTCGCGAGCGCTATCACAGTGAGCGCATTCACGAACATGTCACGGTGTTCGCACCCAGTGTGCAGGAGCGCATCAGCCAGACCGTGCAGAGCTGGCTGCCGGCCCAGCAACAGGCGCTGGAAGGGTTGGCCGCGACCATCAGGCGCGAGGCCTACCTGATGGCCTACAGCGATGCGTTCTACCTGGCGTGCCTGGCATTGATCGGCTGCGCAGTGGCGGCACTGTTACTGCGCACCCGGCAACCGGCATGAGCATGTTTGTAACCCGCTGCGCCGGTGTAAAAACGGCCCGCGAACGCGGGCCGGCTTTGGGTTAATCGGCGAAGTGGATCACCATGCGGCCTTTGATCTTGCCTTCCTGCATCTCTTCGAAGATGTCATTGATGTCTTCGATCGGGCGCAACGTCACCTTCGGCACCACCTTGCCTTGTGCGGCAAATTCGAAGGCTTCTTGCAGGTCTTGGCGGGTGCCGACCAGCGAACCCACCACCTCGATACCGTCGAGCACCAGGCGTGGAATGTCCAGGCTCATGGCTTCGGGGGGCAGCCCGACCGCGACCAGCCGCCCGCCAGCACGCAGCGCATCGACCGCCGAGTTGAAGGCGCTTTTCGCCACGGCCGTGACCACCGCCGCATGGGCGCCGCCGGTCTTGGCCTGGATGACTTTGGCTGCGTCCTCATCACGCGGGTTGACCACCAGGTCGGCGCCCATTTCGCGGGCGAAGGCCAATTGCTCATCATTGACGTCGATGGCGATGACCCGGGCATTGAAGACGTTCTTGGCGTACTGCAGGGCAAGGTTGCCCAGGCCACCGAGGCCGTAGATGGCAAGCCATTGCCCAGGGCGGATATTCGACGACTTCACCGCCTTGTAGGTGGTCACACCGGCGCAGGTGATGCTGCTGGCGGCCGCCGAGTCCAGCCCGTCCGGCACTTTTACCGCATAGTCCGCCACCACGATGCACGCCTCGGCCATGCCGCCATCGACCGTGTAACCGGAGTTCTTCACCGCGCGGCACAGCGTCTCGTTGCCGCTGTTGCAGTATTCACAGTGCCCGCAGCCCTGGAAGAACCAAGCAACGCTGGCCCGGTCACCTGGCTTGAGCGAGGTCACGCCCGGCCCCACTTCCACGACCACGCCAATCCCTTCGTGGCCCAGGATCACACCCGTCTTGTCGCCGAAATCGCCATTCTTGACATGCAGGTCGGTATGGCAAACGCCACAACACTGCATCTTCAGCAACGCTTCCCCGTGCGCCAGCGGCCGCAGTGTTTTTTCCACCACGTCCACGCGACGCCCTTTGGCAACAACAGCAGCTTTCATAAATACCTCCGTGTCTGGCTGAGTGAGCTTGAGAGAGTGCCCGGGTCAGCATAGTGGCGGATTGATGAAGAGGCGTTGCTGCAGGTCAGGTTTTGAACAGTGGGCCGTAATAAGGGTTGGACGTTAGCCAAAGGTACTGATGAACGGCCCGGCAGACTGCCGAATTGCCCTCACCACATCGGGGACTTGTTCGCACAGTTCAGCAGAGCGAGCCAGTACTTGCTCCAACGCCTGCAACTGTTCGCAAATGATTTCCTTTGGCCGAGCCACATCACAGGTGACAGCAAAGTCCATCAAGCCCTGCCTTGAAGCAAACAACGACTTGTTACCGCCTAGGTCCAGGGCCAACACATCCTCAGGGATGTAGGCTGTGGTATTGACGATGTCGTACGCCGGTGCCAGCCGCGCATCACGCTGGGAAGGATCGGAGTACAGCAAGCCGAAATTTTTCAGGTGGGCATCGCCATTTCCAACGATACAGGTCAGGCTCACCATGGCAAACAGTTGAGCTAATGAACCTTGCACGTGGTCCTGCGGGCAGAACAGACGAATGGCCTTGGCGATAGCCGCATAGCTCTTGCTGTACTTCTGCTGCGCCGAAAGCCCCATCAATGCGGCCATGTCCTCAAAGCCGATCGGATTGAGCTGCCCGTCCCGATCAAAGCGCCGCATGACGAAAAGCTTGGCGTTATTGGACAGGTAGAATTCCGGCACTGGGATCCCTACTTCCTTGGCCACGGACATGCAGAGAAACTCGTTGATTGCCAGCCCCGGGAACTCGTCCCGCCCGCTTTTTATGATCAGGTCAGACGTTTTCGAGGTGAAACATTGCGGCGCACCGCTCTGATCCTCAGGCACCAAAACTTTGGGCTGCACGCCCGATATTCCAGCGCGCAAGATGTATCGGTCAACAAGACCGGCAAAAATATCTTCTGCACCATCCCAGGCCAGGATTTCGTCCAGTCGCTCGCCGGGGAACTGCTGGCGACGCAACAATGCATCGACCTCAGATGAACTCACTGCCACCCGCCCAATTGGCGAGCTGCTACCAGAGAGCGCCAATAGCAGCATCGGATCGACATTCACCACCTTGGCCAGACGGTTACGCAATTGCTCCAGCACATAGCCTTCAGGCAAATTCATCTGGAATATCGGGTGCAGTTCCCGGTGTCGGTATTCATCCAGGCGTAATGGCATCAGTAGACTGATCGCTGCATGAGCCGAAGCATCCTCACGGTAGCGAAACAGATAGTCGTCAGCGGAGCTGAAAACTGTCCCGCTTTCCCCTCCCGGTGTCGCTACCCGTAGCATGGCCGTCATCAGTCGAATACTCCCTGAATTTCATCCAACGTGGGCATGGCTGCGGGCACTAGCCCGAACTCGCAGTCCAAAGCGCCCACCACTCGAGCATAGGCGGCCATACCTACAGATAGATCGCCTCGCTCTATCGCGATAACTTTCTGACGGGTAACACCGGCCAATGCCGCCAGCTTGGCTTGAGTGAACCCACGACTCAACCGGCGCTGCCGAACTTGTTGACCCAGGCGTGCAATGATAAAAGAGGGATCCATGTTCTGTATACGTAACAAATTTAAGTTAATGTAACGTATACCTAACCTAGGTAAATATCAAATCACCCCCGCAGGTTCAGCCCCAAGGCAAACACCGCCGCAGCCAGTGCAACCAGCGACACGGCATTGCGGCCCAGGTAGGCAACCCAACCCGGTGCGGCCAGTTGCGCCAGCTGGGCCTGGCATTGGCGCTGGTTGTCCAGCAGCGTGGCCAGCTGCGCCTCCATGCGGTCCACGCGTTGAGCCTGGGTGCTGGTGGCCAGGGCGAGCTTCTTCAATGCCGTGGTCACGGTGGTCGACAGGCTTTCCCGGGCCAGGTTGCTGGCGGTCAGGTTTTTCTTCAGCTCTTCAAGTTGCCCTTCCTGGGCAGCGAGCTTGTGCTGATGGTGCTCCAGGTTCTTCCTGATCACGGCCTCTTTCTGCACCCGGGCCAGGGTACTGGTCACCAGCTTCTGGTGTTGCGCATCGATCTTGGCATCCAGGGCCGTCAGTTCGGTCTCCTGCTTGCCTTGGGCCCAGGCCAGCCGCTCCACCTCCTGGGTGCAATAGGCGTAGCCATCGGCCATCGCCAGCAGGTCGTCGATCTGCTGCTTGAATTCGCACAGCACCACCAGGGCCCCTTCCTGGTTGCCCTCCAGCGTCACCGCGTCGGCCTGCAGGCGTTCGATTTCACGCACCAGAGCTTCATTGAAGCCGCGCAGTACCTTGTTGTTGGCCGTGTGCAACTGGGTCAACAACTGCACCACGCTCTGGGTCACGGCCAGGCTCTCACCCACCTGCCTGACCATGTCGGCCAGGTCTTTGTCGTTTTTGCCCGTCAGGCCGCCCCAGAACGAATCCCAGGTGCCTTGCTGCTTGAACGCCTCGAGCTGCTCACGCGCCCCCTTGTTGTTGACGATGGCCTCGTGCAGCTTGCGCAGCCCGTGCTCGAAGTCCTTGAGCTGGTCGTGCTCCTCGCGGGGCGCCGGCAGCGACGCAGGTGCAGGGGCGGGTACGGGCAGCGACTCGGCCAGCCTGACTTGGCCAAAGAGCTTGGCGGCGAGGTCGGTTGTAGTGTTGAACACCTGTCAGGACTCCTGGGTAATACGGTTTTTGTTCGATTGCAGCAGTGCCGAGTAGTCGATCGCCCGCACTGCCCGATGCTGCGCCAGGCGCTCGCGGTGGGCGCCGGCCTCACGGGCCAGGGTGTCGACCGACTGAGCGTATTCCATCAGGCCCTCGGCCATCAGCCATTCGTTCTCTTGTACCTGGATCAGTTGCAACGCCGCCGCGCGCTTGGCCTCCAGCGCTTCGTGCCAGCCGCTCTTGAAGTCCACCAGGAAGGCCACGATGGGTGGCACGACCTTTTGCAGGTGGTAACTGCACAGCCCGAAACCGATGGCCGCGATCACGCAGGAAATGTACGGCGCAGCCACGCCAACCAAGGGCAGCAACTGCGCCTCGATGACCGGCTCGATGCCGTCCCAGAAAATCAGCGTGCCACTGACCACCACGGTTTCGACGATCTTCTGAATGAGTTCTTCCCTTGGCATGGACTGGGCCCCCTTGTAGAGCTGCCAGGCGCCATGGGCGAGGTCGAACAGGTTGCGGCTCAGGTTGTAGACCTGGCGGACCGCCTTGGACAGGGCGTTGACGATGAACTCGACCACGCCGTTGAGCAGCTTCAGGGGCGCGGCGACGATACGCTCGACCACGGCCCAGATCTTTTGCAGAAAGCGCTCGACTCGGGCCTTGAGGCGCGCAGTGCCGCCCATGAAAAGGTCGACGAGTTCATCCTTGATGGCGATGATCGCGGCAGCGGTCAGTTGCTCGAATACCTGCCACCCCGAGTTCTTCAGCGCCTCCTTGCCAGCGCCCATGGCCACCTCGCCGGCACTGCCCATCGCGTCCTTCAATTTCTTGGCTTCGATGTTGCTGCGGATGCCCTGCTCTTCCTTCAGCTCTTGCTTGCGGTTGACCGGCGGCTTTTCGTTCTTGATCAGGAACGCTTCCAGGGCGGCGGCGGTTTCGGCCGAGTCCATGACCACGAACTTCACGGTGCACCCGGCCTCAAGCTGGTCCGCCAGCTTGTAGGGCTTGCGGGTTTCGCTGTTGGCCCGGCCGCGGTATTCGTTCATGTGGCCGTCCTGCCAGCGCTGACGCATGTTGGTGCTGTCACCGATGTAGGCCAGCTGGCCGCTGGCGTCGTACACCACGTACACGCCGGGCTTGTCGGGCAAGTCGTTGAGGCTGGAGGCGTCGTTGGCGCTTACCGAGAGCGCGCCGTCGAATTGCAGCGTGGCCAGCGAACCGATACCGGCCGACAGGCTTTTGAAGAGGATTTCTTTCCAGGCGACACCCCGGTTGGCAACCTGCATGGCGCTTTGCGCCGAGGTGGCAACGAGGGTGTCCTTGCCGGCCTGTAGCGGGTCCGGTGACTTGGCGTTGGGCTGGGAATTCTTTTTGTTGCGAAAACCGGCCACGAGCTTGCGGTTGGTGTTCTCGATCGCACGGTCGACAATCAGGTTGGCGAGCGGCGACAGCGTCCTGTGTTGGTATGGCTGGTTCATCATCCCTATCCGGATAGCTCGATCATGGGCGGCAAGCTATCAAAATGACATCATCGGATCCACTGCCGGGATGCTTGAAATGTCGAAAACTGGCGTTTTGGAGCTGCATGGCAGCCCCAAGACGCGGGCGATCAATCCACCCGCACGAACACCTGCTTGGCCATGTTGTTGCCGCCAATCGACTCCAGCCGCTTGCCGCCATCCAGCACGCGCACGTTGATCAGCGCAACGCCGTTGGCATCACGGGCCACGACCACATCGTCCTTGCGCTCCCACTCGTCGACCTTGATCTTGTTGCCCGCAGAGACGATGTAGTCACTGGAGAACTCGACCGTCTGCTTGCCAGCGCTGAAGCCCATCACGGTGGTCTCGGCCTCGTAAGTGCCATCCAGTGCATCGTTGCCGCAGCCAGCCAGTACACAGAATGGCAATGCTGCCAGCACGTATTTGAAGCGACGCATAGGTATTCCTTGTCAGTCATTCATCTAAAGAGGCGGCGGCACACCTCGCGCCCTGAGCGAAAGCCGCGTGCCGCCAGAACGGCAATCAACCCTTGGCGGTACCCACCAGGGAGTCGATCAACATCGCCGAGGCGGTATCGCCGTTTTCCAGCACCAGCTGGCGAATGGACTTGCCGAACCCTGCCAGCGGCGTGTCGAAGGTGAAGTCGGACTTGCCCTGGTAGCTGGCAGCGAAGCGAATCACGTTGTCCGACCAGCTCACGCGGTGCCCGCCTGCAGCCAGGTTGTAACCGTCGAAGAAGGCTGCGGCCACGGGCGTGGTGCCATCGACATCCGCCGCATTCAAGTTCGCGCCAGCCGCGATCAACGCCTCGGCGTAGCTATGGTCGCGCTGGGCCATGCAGGCGTGCAGGGCCGTCTCGCCACCGTAGGCCTTGGCGTTCACGTCACTGCCCTTGAGCAGTGCCTGGAACAGCGCTTCTGGTTGTTGACCCGCGCCACGGCGACGTTGCAGCTCGCCGGCTTTTTTGCAGAAGGTCGACAGCGCGGTGTCGCCATAGACGTTGTGGGCCTTGAGGTCTTCCTTGCCGGCCAGGGTGATCATGTGGGCGAAGCTGCAGCTGTTGTAGTCGCTACCTGCCAGGCAGTCGATCAGGCGGGTGTTGCCGTTGACATCCCGGCCCATCGGGTCGGCGCCTATCGATACCAGGTAGTCATAGGCGTTATCGGCGGCCCCGACGATCAGCGGCTTGTTCTCATGATGAATACGTTGGTTGACGTTGATGCCGGAGCTTTTGAGCAGGTAGGCAAAGGCGTCCAGGTCCTTGATCTCTTTCGCCCAGTCCGAATTGCGCGCCTGGCCTTGCGCGGCATCCCATACGCGCATGGCCATGGGCGAGGTGTCTGGCGGGCTGTCGATATCACGCACCTGGGCATACCCAGGCTGATAACTGACCCACACGCCCACTTGCTTGTCGTCCTTGTAGCTGCCCTTCTCCGCCACCGTGCCGGCCGGCCAGCCGCGGACAAAGTACATCTCGGACAGGCCGTTCCTGTTGCCTGCGCTGTAGGTGACCTTGCTGGCCGGTACCGACGTGCCATCGGTGAACGCCGTCCAGGTCTCACGCACGCCTTCGAGCTCGCCGGCCTTGTAGGTGGCGCGGTCTTTCAGGTTGCCCTTGTAGTCATAGTGCTCCACCGGGCCATCGAGTTTGCCGGTACCGTCACTGGCAAAGGTTTCCAGCAGGGTGAGCTTCTGCTCGCCGTCGATGACCCGCCACTCCCGCTGGGTGCCGACACGGATGGAGGGCTTGCGGAAATCAACGGTCGGAAGCACCGTGCTGTCAGCGACCTGCAGGCCGGTGGCGCAGTCGTAGCTTTGCTCGCTGCGGCGGCCGCCTTCGAGGGTCAGGACGTTTTCCAGATGGTCGGCGAATTCACCCTTGCACCAGGTTTTCTTGGGGCCGACGAAGGCACCGTCCTGCAACTGGCCTTCGACCAGCAGCTTGCCATCCTGGTCGAACTCCTTCCATTCCCCGACCGCCTTGCCGTCTTCCACCTTGAACGACTGCAGTACCCGGTCACCTACCTTGTGCACCACGGTGCCATTGAGCCGCTCGCCGGACTTGCGCTCCAGGTACAGCGCATGTGGCGAACCGACAGTGCCGGTGTAGCTGGTGACTTCGTCGAAGTTGTATTCGGAGTTGCAGCCTGCCAAGGCGGACGCCAGGGCACAGAGAACGAAACGCTTTTTCATGAATATCCTTGTAGAAATGCGTGCGGGCTGGTGCTGGGCATGGCTTCGCCAACGCTCAGTACTGGCCGGGGTGTAACGGGGTTATGCAGTGGCGGGCAGTGCGGCTGGAGGGGCCTCTATTAGAAGCGCATCAAGAAGCTGACCATCCCTGTAAAAACGCTCTGGGATGCGGGTTTTGGCGAGATTATACATAGCGGCCTAATAATGGCAAAGCTAATGGTCTATTCGCTGCTGGCTTTGAAACCTGTGGGGCCGCTTCGCGGCCCCAGTTGGCTCAGACAGCCATCAACTGATCGTCCAGATCCGTCAAGGCTTCGCCAAAAAAGGCCTTGAACAAGTCCGTCGGCCGCTGGTTTTCCAGTAACCCAAAATGCTCTCCCAGTGCACGGCCCGTGCGCAGGATCAACTTCGCGGTTTCAGGCTTCGCAGTATCAGGGTTGCCTGCAAACCCTGAGCGCACCAGCAACTCGGCAGGCGATACCGAATGCTCAAGTGCCAGCTCGGCAACCTTGCCACTCAGGTACACGTTGGTCAGATACACCTGCTCGTACTCGTCACCTGCAATGAACTGCGCAACGCCGCCACTGAGCACTTCCAACCCTCGCGCGCCCCCCTGCGCGATACACGCGAGCTGCTCGAGGTTGAAACTGACCAGGTCGAACTCGCGTGCCTGCAAAGGTGCACAGTACGCTTGTGCAGTGTTGGCCGTGCGCCCCTTGACCTCGACTTGCCACTGCCGGAAGTCCTTCAGGCTTACGCTGTGCCCGGCAGCCTGGCTGCAGTGCAGATAGTCGATGAACACCTGCGGGAAGGTCACGCTGGTCGGCACCCAGGTCGAGCGGGTGCTGCCGCCCCCGGCGCCTTCACTGGCTGCAGGCGCATAGGCAGCCTCTGGAAGCAGGCAGCGCAGGTCATAACCCAGCATGAACAACGCCGCTTCGAAGCTGTGGCTACGCGCCTGCAGCGAACCATCGAACAGCTGCCCGGCGCCCGCCAGTGTGGCCTGGATGATCCACCCCAGCTCGACCTGGCTGCGCGCCCACGCATACCCCGGCACCGCCTTGGTGAAGAACTGCGGTGCTTTTGCAAAGCCCAGCGCCCCCGGGTCACGGACTTGGTCACCGCGTGCCTCGCCAGACGGGAAACGCAATTGCGCAGGGGTGGTTTTGCCTTGGCGGTACAGCGCATAGAGCATGGCAATGGCGGCGCCGACCCGGCTGTCGTAGATGGGCGAGCCGGTGGTGTCGATCAGCGAGTGGATCTTGGCCAGCCCCGCATCGAAGCGCTGGATGCTGCCGGCATTCAGCGCAGAGAGCGTTTGGCCTGCGCCCAGGTCGAACAACGGTATGCACGCCTTGAGGTAACTCACCAGTTGCTGTTGCTGGCGTAGCGCCCCCAGGAACGGGATGGCCCCGCGTACACCGCCCCACTTCAGTACGGCGCAGCAGGCGTTGTAGGCCGCATCATCGCAGCCTGACGCCAACGCTGCCGCCAACCGGCTGCGCAAAAGCTGCAACGAGGCGGTGGTGCTGGCCCAGTCCATGGACGTAACCCACTGCCCGGTTTGTGCATCCTGCCAGGCACTGCCCCAGCGATACAGCGCGAGCACCTGTTCGATACCCACCACCCGCTGGTTCAGGCCGCCCTTGACCTGATGGCTGGGCTTGAAGCGCAGGTGCACAGCCAGTGTCGGCAAGTTGACCTGAAGCCATTCGATGAAGCCACGCACATCCGGCTGCGCAAGAAACGTGTTTCGATCCATCTGTTCACTACACCCTACAAGAAGATTTTCTGCTGTCTGCGGCACTGTGCATTCAGTCCAGGTTCAACCACGGCTTGAGCTCCGCCCTGTTCGCCAGCACCAACTGCTGCGCCTCGGGCCTTGCATCATGCACGTTGGGGTTCACCTGGAAGCGCTTGACCACATACTTCACCAGGGCCTGCGAGCTGCGCACCAGCAACTGGCCGTCGGCCATGCCGAAGTCCACCTCGATGATGGCCCGCTGCGCCTGTGTCAGGCGCTCGTCCGGCTTGAAGATCACATCGACCGGGGTGTTCCACTCAAGGTCATGCTCGATGCCGTTTTCCGTTTCGGCGTCGTGCAGCTCTGGTACACCGCGCAAACGGCTGAGGACGAAGTCGCGGTACATGCGGTTTTTTTCGCAGTAGGCCCGCACATGCCAGCGCATCCCGGTGTACACCAGGGTATGCGGCGCGATGGTACGGCCTTCCGGTTCCGGGCTTTTGAACGAGACGTACTCGATATCCAGGCGCCGCTTCTCGCGGCAGGCCTTGAGCAGCGGCCGCAGCACCTCGGGCTTGACCGAGCGGTCCGGAACCTTGAGCACCTCGGTGTGGGCGTAGGCCAAGGCCAGGCCTTCGATGTGTGGTGCGCGCTCGTTGTTCTGGTTGAGCAGGTCGAGGTAGGCGCTGGCACTGTCGTCGATGAACAACGGCTTGAACTGCCGCGTCGGCACGTAGCCTTTGATCTGCTTGTCGTACACCAGGTTCTTCGACGCGTAGTCGTTGATGTAGGTGTTGATGTCCTTCGAGGCCTGCTGACGGCTGATGCCGAAGCTCTGCATCAGGTGATTGGTGGTCAGGCGGCCTTCCCACCAGACCACCGTTTCAATCAGACGGTAGCGCAGGGCCAGGTCCCAACGGGTTTGCTCCATGCGATGCGTGCGTTTCATACGGGTTCCTGCGTGAGGAGCAGCAGTGCATGCTCAGCCAACTTACGTGTCGCTAAATATTACGTGTCCACCCAGTTTTAATGCAAGGCTGGCTGGATATGTAAACTAACCAGGCATATGCAGCCCAGGCCACCCTGGCGACTCGCACACCCCCTGGTACCGCGCCCACGCCCCGCAAGCTGCGCCCATGCGGGCAAAACAGCTGCCATGTCGCCTTTCATCACCCCTTCAACTGCCCTGAATAAACCAGCAAAACCTGCACCATTCCTTTACCTGTACAAGTCTCCAATATAGACATGTAGCCAAACTAGACATATCTTCTCGCTACAGGCAAACCGCCACTACTCAAGGAAGCAACCATGGATGCCCTCGAAATCACCCTGCTTGGCACAACCGGCATCACCCTGCTGATGGCCTGCCTGACGCATGCCCGCCAGGGTGAGATGTGGAACCTGCTGCAAGGCGATCGCGAACTGGAGCGAACCGCGCGCATTCACAAGCAGGAGAACAACGAGTTGCGGTCTGCCCTGCGCGCCGAGCGCGAGCATGTGAGCCAGTTGCGCCGCCAGGTGCAGCTGCTGCTGGGGCTGGTGCCGGAAGGTTGAGGCCTGCCCCCGCCTGCATGCCCGTATACTCGTTACCAGCACCCTTCACGGAGCACGTTCATGCCCTACCCCATCGAACACAAACTGGTCATCGGCGTGGCCTCCAGCGCTCTCTTCGACCTCACCGTGTCTGACGACATCTACAAGACCGAAGGCGTCGAGGCTTACCGCCAGCACCAGGAGCAGAACCTGGATGAACCGTTCCCGAAAGGGGTCGCCTTCCCTTTCATCCGCCGCTTCCTCAGCATCAACCAGGCATTCCCCGATCAACTGCCGGTGGAAGTGGTGCTGCTCTCGCGCAATTCGCCAGAAACCGGCTTGCGGGTGTTTCGCTCCATCAGCCACTACGCACTGGACATCACCCGCGCCGCGTTCATGTCCGGCCGCTCGCCCCACGAGTACATCCCGGCGTTCAACGCCTCATTGTTTCTCAGCGCCAACGAGGACGATGTGCAGCGCGCCATCGACGCCAGCTACCCGGCCGGCCTGGTGCTGCCGACGCGCATCTATGACGACGAGATCGATACCGAACTGCGCGTGGCCTTCGACTTTGACGGGGTAATTGCCGATGACGAGGCAGAGAGTGTGTACAAGCAGAATGACAACCTGGACGACTTCCAGGCCCATGAGCGAGCACGCAAAGCCATCCCCCACCAGCCTGGGCCGTTGGCCGACCTTTACCGCAAGCTTTCACACATTCGCACGCTCGAAGACCAGAAGCTGGCACAAGACCCGGACTACAAACGCATCCTGCGCATTGCCATCGTCACCGCGCGCAACGCACCGTCGCACGAGCGGGTGGTAACCACGCTGAAGGATTGGGGGGTGTCGCCGGATGAATGCTTCTTCCTTGGCGGGATGGAAAAACCCCGGGTGTTGTCGATTCTCAAACCCCACGTGTTTTTTGATGACCAGCGTAGCCACCTGCAATCGCCGGCGGGGGATTTGCCGATGGTGCACGTGCCGTTTGGGGTGGCGAACAGGGCGCCGGGCAAAACCAGTGGTGTCCGCTTGGTGGAAACACGGGCACCACTGGCTGAACGCTTACCGGCACCTAAACAAAGGTGAACGTCAGCTGGCTCACAATCGCCATGGCCTTGGGCTGGATCGACGCACTGACCTTGTCATCCAGCGCACCGTGAAGGTGAAGGTTGACCAGGTTGTCGGCAATCGCCCGCTCCAGTTCCGCACCTGGGTTGATCGGGTAGCCAAAGGTCACCGACAAGCTCGCGCCCGGCTCGACCTTCTGCTTGTCCGGGTTCCAGAACTGCACGGCCAGGTTGGCCGAATAGCCGGCTGGCAGAATGAACACCGCACCGGTTTGCGTGCCATCGCTGCCAAGCGTCAGTGGCCCCAGCAGCACTGGGGTCTGTAACGGGGTCACGGTGTCACACAACACGCTCACCCGGGTACCGGCCAGCCCCCTTGCGGACAGGGTGATGGTGATTGGCGCGGTGGTGAAGTTCGCCGGCACGTTCAGTTGCTGACGGCGTACCCACGGGTCGTCACTGACCAGCGCCTGGGAGCGAATGCCGAAGGTCGGGGTCTGGCCAATGAACTTGGCCAGGTCGAGCCAGTCCCGCACCTGCGGGAGCGGGTCAGGATGGGCACCCGCGCTCACTTGGGCAATCAGGTTGAAGTAGCTGTCAGCCGGCAAGGCCGGCGGCTTCCAGAGGAAGGCCTGCTCACCTACACCGATATGCCCTGGTGGTGCACTGGCCTGCGTGCAGTCCATGCCATCGACCGTGGTCAGCGCGTTGCCCCTGAACGTTGCCGGCAGCAACAACACCTGGGCCGGCGCGAAGTACAGGGAAAGCGCGTTACTCTCGGTCTCGCTGCCGCCGTTCATGCCACGCAGGTAGTAGTAGTTGCGCGCGGCGGCGACCGGCTGCACGTTGTAGGCCTGCTCCCAACTGCTGACCGTGCTGAACACGCTTTGCGCGTTGTCCACCGGCTGGTCGCTCTGGATGATGTCCGGGCACAGGCCCAGCGGCCCCTTGAACGGCACACTGCCGGTGGAAGCCAGGTTGTTGCGCAGGTAGAGCGTCTGGCTGGCGGGCTGGCTGCTGCTGAACAAATTGACGACTGTTTCGCTCATGACGTTTAACTCCCTGTAATCATCAAATGACGTGCAAGCCGTCAGCACCCAGCGGCACCACCGGGCGTGGACGAATATCGGCGCCCTCGGTGCCGGCATAGGCCCGGTGCAGGGCATGCGACATGGCAAAGTCCACCAGGCCCCGGTCCAGTGCCTCTTGCAGCTCCTGCGGCGAGCCGTCGGAGAAGTACGTCGGGGTGATGTCGATCGAGGCGCCCGGCTGCGAGTCGGGCCCGTTGTTCTTGTACAGGTTGAGGGTGAGCAGCGCGCTGAAGCCCGGCGACAGTGTGCAGCGCACGCCAACGAACTGCCCCAGGGCAGGCATGGCGACGTTGTCGATGGCGATCTTGTTGCCCTTCGAGTCCAGCTGGCTGCAACTCATCGACAGGGTCCAGCCCGTGGTCGGGAAGCCCATGTTGGTGACCTGCAACGAGTATTCGCGGCTGCCTGCGGTCACGTCGCTGGGGATGATCAGCTGCGAGGCCATTTGCCGGGTGGGCGAACGCCCGGACTGCATCGACACGTTGCGCCAGCCGAACTGCAGGTTGTTGGTGATCAGCGCAGCCATGTCCAGTTGCGAGAACACATCCGGGAACGGGTTACCGGCGTTGTTCATCCAGGTGATGAAGCAATAATGGTCACTGCCCCCGGTTGGCGGTTGCGGGTTGCTCCAGACAAAGGTGTCGGCCGTCACCCCGATACTCGACGATGCCAGGTTGACGATCGATGAGTCGTAATGCGGGTTCGTGCCGTCCGGGTGGTCGCGGTCCGTGGGGATGCCGTATTTGGCCCACTCGCTGGGCCACTGAATGGAGGCGCAAGGGACCCCGTACAGCAGCACCTTGGTCGAGCTGCTGACGGCAGCGCCATTGCGCCCGCGTACATAGATGTAATTGGGTGTGCCTTGGGTAATGGTGCCAGGCGACTGTTGCGCATAGCTGTTCGGCGTGGCCAACGCGGTCAGGAAGTTGGCCACTGGCTGGGTGCCCGCGATCCAGATATCGGGCGATGCCGACAAGGGCGAACTGGCCGGCACCGTGCCCTCGCTGCTCAGGTTGGGGCGCAGGTAGATGCCTTTGTCGTAGGCACCTTGCAAGGCGGCTATCCGGCTGGGTGCCTGCACGGACGGCCCGCGCAACACCTGGCCATGGCCGACCACGGGTGGGTTCTTGGTTACGATCAACATTGCCAAACTCCTTTTTGACTACATCGAACGAGTACCGGTGCGCAGCGCACTGGCATCGACGAGGGTGGGTTGGGTTGCAGCAGACACCGACACCACATTGAGCACCGTGGTCGAGGTGTAACAGATCACATCGAGGGCCGCCTGGCCCGCCAGCGAAAGGCCTTCGGTGGCCAGTACCACTCGCTTCAGACGCAAGGGTTTGCACACTTCCGGCAGGCAAGGGACGATGTTCAGCGCCACGACCGAGGCGCTTTGCCCAAGCGATGCGGGGATGGCCGCGCCGAGGTGGCCCAGGCCATACAGGAAGGTCGCGACCACACCCATGTCGTCGCGGTTTTCAGGCATCTTGTTGGCGCCCAGCACAAAGATCCCGTCCAGCAGCACGCCTACGCAGGTGTAGATCCACAGCGTGCGGCTGGCGCCGTCGGCGGTGGCGCAGCCAGGCACGCCGCTGGAGAAGATCCACGGGCAACTGCACAATTGCGCAGCGGTCTCCAGGGTGAGCGCGACGTAGGCGACGATCGCTGGCGGCCCTGCCTCCGGTGGCATGATGTCGCCCAGGGCAGTGAGGCTGCCGTAGAAGAAGTAGGCCACCGAGCCCAATACCCCGGTCAGCAGCGCGAGGTCGCGCGGCAGGCAACCGCTCCAGCCATCCTCGGCCTGCGCCAGCACCTGTCGGCCAGCCGGCTTGAGCCCGGTGGCGGTGAGCAGCGTGTCGGCATTGAACGCGGCCTTGAAGCGCAGCACGCTCGCCTGGTCCGGGAACGGCGCCTTGTTTTGCAGGATCTTGAACAGCACCGTGCCCGGCACCGCCAGCACCAACGACATCAAGTCCAGGGTGGTGAGGTCCGAGCCGTTGGTGATCAGCCGGTACAGGTCACTGACAAACGGAATGTTCCACTTGGCGTTCATCAGCGTTTTGAGGCCCGCGATCAGCGTCGCGACCGTTTTCAGCATCGCATCGATCACTGCCTGCACGCCCGACAGCACCGCCTGCAGCACCCCTTCGACCACGCTCATCAACGCTGCCAGCAGCTTGCGGAAGATCTCGTCCGGCGCCGTGCCCAGGTCTTGCAGGTACACCAGCGCCTGGGCGAACGCCTGGGACGACTCGGTAAAGTCGACCAAGTTCGCCAGCGCCTCCATGAACTTGGTGAACGGGCCGTCGGCCTCCTGGATCAGCGCCGCGGCAGCCATGCTCGACTGCGCGGCCGGCGCGTTGTTGATCAGGCCGTTGTAGACGATGTTGTTGGCCACCGCCTTGGACGTGGCCGGGTCATCCGGCGTATTGGCCTGCTCGTACCCACCCAGGCTGTAGCTGCCGGCCAAGGTGTTGCGGGCCTCGGCGAACCACTGCTGCAACTGGCTTTGCAAGGTGTTGATGCTGCCATCGACGATGCGCTGGATACCCCCGGTGGCGCCGACCAGGAAGTCGAAGCCGGTGTTGACGATGTGGGCAATGGCGTCATGTGTGCGCAGAATGTCGCCCCAGTTGAACAGAAATGCCAGCCATTCGTAGAGCTGCTGGAAGAACACCTTCACCGCCGAGAACACCGCCTCGGCCAGGTCGAACGCTTTCTCGACCGTGTCCACCAGGGTTTCGAACAGGTAGGTGACGCCGTCGACCACAAAGTGAAACGCCGCCTGTATCCCGGCACTGACCGTGGTCACCACGAAATCGACCACCTTGATGATGCCCTGGGCGACCCCGGCAATAAAATCACCGATGTCGGTCAACCAGCTGAACCACCCGCCCGACAGCGAACTGCTGCGCAAGGCCATCAGCAGCCCCGACGCCGCATCGGCGGACAAATCGGTAAAGCGCACCTCGCCATCCTGAACACTCAAATGCCAGTGCTGCTCCGGCACCAGCGCCAGGTCGAGCAAGCGCGCGCCTGCAAGCGCATCGCTACGCAACGAAACCCCAGCGCGAGGCCGGCGCGGGTCTACATACGGCGTTGCCGCCGAAGCCTTGCGGTACAGCGGGCTTGCCAACTGCATGCTGCGGCTGACCGCCTCGGCCACCGCGTTGGCGGTTTCCTGCTTGTGGTACTGATCGCGCAGCAACGGCGCACCACCGGCCAGCTTGGCGTTCATCAACTCCTCGCCCGTGGTGACGCTGAGCCTGTCCTGCACCTCGGCATCCTGACGGATCTCGATGCGCTCGCCGGGTGACATCAACGACGGCACCGCCACCAGAATCGCCGGAGCCGCCAACGCACTGACCTGCTGGGCAATCGACAGCACCCCGGCGCTGTTGGTCAGCAACCGCACCGGCCGGCGCGGCGTGGCGTAGTAGACCCCACCATTGATGGCCAGCCGCGACGGCTCCTCGGTCCATACTTCGACCGGCGTATCGGCCAGTGGCGTGCCCACTTCACTGAACAACGTGACATCCGTGCTGTACGAAGCGAAGTCCTCGATCTTGCCGCCCGCCTGCACCTGCAGCGCCGCAATATTCCAGTTACCGCTGAGGGTTTCGCGGGTGAGTTGAGTGACGGTGTTTTGCTGCGCCTGAATCGCGAACACCGCCAGCCCGCCGTCTTCCACCGTCGCCTGAAACGACTGCACGCCGTTGTATATCGGCGTCGGCTGCGACCAGCCGGTGGCTGAAGGGGCGCTTTGGCTGGCGTGGTACAGCGTATTGTCCACACCCAGCAAAAGCGCATTCAGCGCCGGGCGCGAAGGCAGCACAGCCACCTGCTTGAACGACGACGCCACCGTCAACTGCGCCCAGCTGTACGGCTGCTTGCCACCCCCGACCAGGCAATAGGCATTGCCATCGGAAAGAACGGCCAGCACCTGGGTATTGCCCACCTCATCGGTCGCCGCCGCCACATCCAGGCTGCGGAAGTTGGCGGCAATCGCCGGCCGGTCGAGCTGCCCGGTGCTGAGGGTGTATTCGAGGATGACCGTATCGAACACCGAGAACGCCACATTGGCGTCGCTGTTGCCCGTCCACACCGCGTTGAGGGTCTGCAACTGCAAGGTGGTGCCATTAAGCGAGGCCGGTGCACGCCCAGCCCACACGCCCCAGCTGAAGTTGTACAGCGTGCCGACCAGGCCCTTGGCTTCGATCAGCACCCCGATGTACAGCTTGTTGTTGATGCGCGTGGTGGTGATACGCGCAATGCGGATGGCATTGGAAGGCAACGGCACATCGATCATTTTCACCGCCGACCAGCGCGACGCCGATGTGGGCTGCTCGACGCAGTACAGCAGGTTGGTGCCTTGGGCGGCGAACAGCACGATGTCGCCGCTCGGGGTCAGGCCGGTGGCGATCACCTCACCGGTCAGCCCGGTGGCTGTCGCGCTGTTGGCCGTGGTGCTTTGCGGGTCGGGGTAGATGTTCCAGACCTCGGTATTGCTGCCGCTGGTGAACAGCTCCACATCGCCACGGCCATTGACGATGGCCGATGCCGAGCTGCCACCGTGCACCGCACTGGCCACGCGGTAGTTCTGCATGAAGCGCGATTCTGGGACGACGGTGACGGGGGTACGGGCGTGCGGGGGCGACGACGCTAATCTTTCCATGATTTGCTCCGGGGGGCAGGTTGGTCCATCGACGGAGAGAGTAGGAGCGTTTTGACAGGGGGCTTCGTTTATTTTGGAATACAGAGGGTAGCGATTTGCTATCAGCTTCTTCTATGACGCTTCCACACTGCCTGTAGGAGCGGGTTTACCCCGCGAACACCGGCAACGCCGGTGCCATACCCCGCCAGTGGCGTGGAAGGGTCCTTCAGCGCAAGTGCCATTCTTGAACTGCTCACGCGACGCCTGGTATTCGTGGCATTGAATGAGGGCCAAGTGATTGCCACCGCCAGCCTTGACGCAGATGTGGTCAGGAGTGTGTTCGTTGACCCTGAATATCAGGGGAGTGGGGTCGGCAAGCAGATGATGGAGGTGATCGAAAATGAAGCGATTGCCCAAGGGCTGGAAAGGTTGCGAGTGCCCTCTTCCGTTACTGCTGAAGGGTTCTATGCAGGGTTGGGGTTCTGCAAGGTGCGGGATGCGTTTTATGGCGAGGAACGTACGATTGTGATGCAGAAGCGGGTGATAGGGCAGTGATTTAAATGCATGTTCTCAATCTGAAAAATCACGATATTAACA
>NZ_JANIAG010000044.1:0-34456 GCF_028682155.1 Pseudomonas sp. 39004 | reverse complement strand
CAGCGGGCACAGTGATCGGCACCGGCCTGGTAGGCGCAGATGGCAGCTTCAGCCTGACGCTCTCCCCAGCTCAAGCCAATGGCGAGGCACTGGATATCCGCCAGGTGGATGCCGCTGGCAATACCTCCGCTCCGCTGCAATTCGATGCACCGGACATTACGCCGCCTGCTGCCGTCAGCAACATCGTCGTCGGTGCCGGAGGCGTGGCCCTGAGTGGTCGTGGCGAGCCGGGTGCCACTGTCGAAGTGCGCGACGCCAACGGCAATGTGATTGGCACCGGCACCGTATTGGCCAACGGCACCTTCCTGATCGACCTCGACCCTGCCGTACAACCTGGCGAGCACCTGAGCCTGGTGCAGACCGACCCGAGCGGTAACGCTTCGGTTGCCTTTGAATACGATGTGCCCCTGATCACAGCGCCAGCCAGCCCGAGCGACCTGGCCATCGATGCCGACGGCACCACCCTCACCGGTACCGCCCCAGCCGGCAGCCGCGTGGAAGTGCATGATGCCAATGGCACGCTGATCGGCAGCGCCATTGCCGGTGCCGACGGCACCTTCACTCTCGAGCTCAACCCCGCCCAGGCCAACGGCGAACTGCTGGACGTGGTCGCCATCGATGACACAGGGCTTTCGTCCCTGCCTGCGCAGATCACCGCGCCGGACATCACTGCTCCAGCCGCACCGAGCGAACTGGCCGTCAGCGCTGACGGCACTGTCGTCACCGGCCGCGCCGAACCCGGCAGCACCGTACGTATTCTTGCCGCCGACGGCACCGAGCTGGGCACTGCCCTGGTCGGCCCGACCGGCGTGTTCAACATTACCCTGGATCCGCCGCAAGTCGACGGCGAAGTCCTGCAAGCCACCGCAACCGACGTTGCAGGCAATACCTCGACAACCAGTTCCGTCACCGCGCCGAACATTGACGGCGGCGACACCACGCCACCGGAGGCGCCGACCAACTTGGTGATCGGCCTCGCTGGCGCGCAGCTCAGCGGCCGCGGCGAAGCAGGTACCACCGTGCAGGTACGCGATGCTGCCGGTAATGTACTGGCGACCGGCACCGTGGGTGCAGACGGCACCTTCGTGATCGCGCTTGACCCTGCCGTGATCGACGGCAGTACCTTGCAAGTGACCCTGACCGATGCCGCTGGCAACGTTTCGCAACCAGGCTCGGTTACCTCGCAAGACCTGCTGCCACCGGCACAGCCGACCGACTTGGCCCTGGCCGAAGGCGTAACGCTTACCGGTCGCGGCGAGCCAGGGGCCACAGTTCAGGTGCGTGACGCCGCAGGCAACGTGATTGGTAGCGGCTTGGTGGGCGCCGATGGCTTGTTCAGCGTCACCCTAGCCCCGGCTCAAGCAAACGGCGAAGCCCTGGACATCCGCCTGGTGGATGCCGCTGGCAACAGCTCGACCCCGCTGCAATTCGATGCACCGGACATTACCCCGCCTGCCGCAGTCAGCGGTATTGTCGTCGGTGCTGGCGGCCTGGTGCTGAGCGGTCGTGGCGAAGCGGGTGCCAGCGTCGAAGTGCGCGATGCCGACGGTAATGTGATCGGCACCGGCACGGTGGGCGCCAATGGCACCTTCACTATCAACCTCGACCCGGCCGTACAACCCGGCGAACAGCTAAGCCTGGTACAGACCGACCCGAGCGGCAACGCTTCGGTTGCCCTTGAATACGATGTGCCGCTTACCACCGCACCAGCCAGCCCGAGCGGCCTGGCCATCGATGCCGACGGTACCATCCTCACCGGTACCGCGCCGGCCGGCAGCCGTGTCGAAGTGCACGATGCCAATGGCACGCTGATCGGCAGCGCCATTGCCGGTACCGACGGCACCTTCACCCTCGAACTCAGCCCGGCCCAGGCCAATGGCGAGTTGCTGGATGTGGTGGCTATCGATGACACGGGCTTGTCGTCCCTGCCTGCACAGATCACTGCGCCGGACATCACTGCTCCAGCCGCACCGAGTGAACTGGCCGTCAACGCCAACGGCACTGTCGTCACTGGTCGCGCCGAACCCGGCAGCACCGTGCGTATTCTTGCCGCCGACGGTACCGAATTGGGCAGCGCCCTGGTCGGCCCGACCGGCGTATTCAACATCACCCTCAATCCGCCTCAGGTCGATGGCGAAGTGCTGCAGGCCACGGCGACCGATGCCGCTGGCAACACCTCGCTTGCCACCTTCGCCACGGCACCGGATATCGACGGCGTCGACACCACACCACCCAGTGCACCGGCCAACCTGGTGATCGGCCTTGCCGGTACCCAGCTCAGCGGCCGTGGCGAAGCGGGCACCACCGTGCAAGTGCGTGATGCCGCAGGCAATGTGCTGGCGACGGGTACCGTGGGTGCAGACGGCACCTTCGTGATCGCGCTGGCCCCTGCCGTCATCGATGGCAGCACCTTGCAAGTCACCCTCACCGATGCCGCTGGCAACGTTTCGCAGCCGGGTTCGGTAACCTCGCAAGACCTGCTGCCACCGGCACAACCCACCGACCTGGCCCTGGCCGAAGGCGTGACCCTTACCGGTCGCGGCGAACCAGGCGCCACTGTTCAAGTACGCGATACAGCGGGCACAGTGATCGGCACCGCCCTGGTGGGCGCCGATGGCCTGTTCAGCGTCACCCTCGCCCCCGCTCAAGCAAACGGCGAGGCACTGGATATCCGCCTGGTGGATGCCGCCGGCAACACCTCCACCCCGCTGCAGTTCGATGCTCCGGACATCACCCCACCTGGCGCAGTCAGCAACATCGTCGTCGGTGCCGGCGGCCTGGCCCTGAGCGGCCGTGGCGAAGCGGGTGCCAGCGTTGAAGTGCGCGATGCCAATGGCAATGTGATCGGCACCGGCACGGTACTGGCCAACGGCACCTTCCTGATCGACCTCGACCCGGCTGCACAGCCTGGCGCGCAACTCAGCCTGGTGCAGACCGACCCAAGCGGCAACGCCTCCGAAGCCTTGCTGTACGACGTACCCCTGACCACCGCGCCGGCCAGCCCGAGCGACTTGGTAGTGGCCGAAGACGGCACCAGCATCAGTGGTAATGCCCCGGCTGGCACCCGTGTTGAAGTGCATGATGCCAACGGCACCCTGGTCGGCAGCGTGGTGGCGGGTGCCGATGGCAGCTTCACCGTCATCCTCGACCCGGCCCAGGCCAACGGCGAACTGCTGGATGTGGTGGCCATCGATGACACAGGCTTGTCTTCCCTGCCTGTGCAAATCGCAGCACCGGACATCACTGCCCCAACCGCCCCAAGCGAGCTCGCCGTGAGCGCGGACGGCAGCACAGTCACCGGCCGCGCCGAACCGGGCAGCACCGTGCGTATTCTGGCCGCTGACGGCAGCGAACTGGGTACTGCCCTGGTCGGCCCGACCGGCACCTTCAACATCACCCTCGATCCGCCGCAAGTCGATGGGGAGGTGCTGCAGGTCACCGCGACCGATGCTGCAGGCAATACCTCAACAGCCGGCACAGTCACGGCGCCGGACATCGACGGCGGTGACACCACGCCACCCGAGGCACCCACCAACCTGGTGATCGGCCTCGCCGGCAGCCAGCTCAACGGTCGCGGCGAAGCCGGTGCCAGCGTGCAGGTGCGCGATGCCGAGGGCAATCTCCTGGCCACTGGCACGGTCAACCCGGATGGCAGCTTCCAGCTCACCCTGGACCCAGCCGTGAACGACGGCAGCACCCTGCAAGTGGTACTGACCGACGCCGCAGGTAATGCCTCCGAACCCGGCTCGGTCGTCTCGCCAGACCTGCTGGCCCCTGAGCAACCGACCGGCCTGGCCCTGGCCAACGGCGTGACCTTGACCGGTAGCGGCGAACCGGGCGCCACGGTGCAGGTTCGCAATGCTGCTGGCGACCTGATCGGCACCGGCCTGGTCAACGACAACGGCAGCTTCAGCCTCACACTGTTCCCTGCGCAGGCCAATGGCGAGGCCCTGGATGTGCGCCTGGTGGATGCCGCCGGCAACAGCTCCACCCCACTGCAATTCGATGCCCCGGACATCACCCCACCGGCGGCAGTCAGCAACATTGTCGTCGGCGCCGACGGCCTGGCCCTGAGCGGTCGGGGCGAAGCGGGGGCCAGCGTCGAAGTGCGTGACGCCGATGGCAACCTGATCGGCACCGGCACCGTTGGCGAAAACGGCACCTTCCTGATTGACCTTGCGCCAGCAGCCCAACCGGGCGCGCAACTGAGCCTGGTGCAGACCGACCCAAGCGGCAACGCCTCCGAAGCCTTGCTGTACGACGTACCCCTGACCACCGCGCCGGCCAGCCCAAGCGACCTGGTGGTGGCCGAAGACGGTACCAGCATCAGTGGTAGCGCCCCAGCCGGTACGCGCGTGGAAGTGCATGATGCCAATGGCACCTTGGTCGGCAGTGTCGTGGTCGGCGCCGAAGGCACCTTCACCGTCATCCTCAACCCGGCCCAAGCCAACGGCGAGCTGCTCGACCTGGTGGCTATCGATGGCACCGGCGCATCGTCGCTGCCAGTGCAAGTGGGCGCACCCGACATCACCGCGCCCGCCACACCGACCGAACTTGCCGTCAGCACCGATGGCAGCGTGGTTACCGGGCGTGCCGAAGCCGGTAGCACCGTGCGGATCCTGGCGGCCGATGGCACTGAACTTGGCAGTGCACTGGTTGGCCCGACCGGCATCTTCAACATCACCCTCGACCCACCTCAGGTCGACGGTGAGGTGTTGCAAGTGACGGCCACCGACAACGCTGGCAACAGCTCCACGGCGGGAACCGTCACGGCCCCTGACATCGACGGCGGTGACACCACCCCACCGGAGGCACCAACCAACCTGGTGATCGGCCTCGCCGGCAGCCAGCTCAACGGCCGCGGCGAAGCCGGGGCCAGCGTGCAGGTGCGCGATGCCGAGGGCAATCTCCTGGCCGCCGGCACGGTCAACCCGGATGGCAGCTTCCAGCTCACCCTGGACCCGGCCGTCAAAGACGGCAGTACCCTGCAAGTGATACTGACCGACGCCGCAGGCAACGCCTCCGAACCTGGCTCGGTCATCTCGCCAGACCTGCAGGCACCCGAGCAACCGACCGGCCTGGCCCTGGCCAATGGCGTGACCTTGACCGGTAGCGGCGAGCCGGGTGCCACAGTGCAGGTCCGCGACGCTGATGGCGACCTGATCGGCACGGGCCTGGTCAACGACAACGGCAGCTTCAGCCTTACGCTGTCGCCTGCACAGGCCAACGGCGAAGCCCTCGACATCCGCCTGGTGGATGCCGCCGGCAACACCTCTGCTCCACTGCAGTTCGATGCCCCGGACATCGCCCCACCGGCAGCGGTCAGCACCATCGTGGTCGGTGCCGACGGCCTGACCCTCAGCGGCCGCGGCGAAGCCGGGGCCAGCGTCGAAGTGCGTGACGTCGATGGCAACCTGCTGGGCAGCGGTACCGTGCTTGCCAACGGCACCTTCCTGGTCGACCTCGACCCCGCCGCACAACCGGGTGAACGCCTGAGCCTGGTCCAGACCGACGCGGCCGGCAATGCCTCTGAAGCCCTGCAATACGATGTGCCGCTGGCCACCGTACCCACCAGCCCAAGCGAGCTGGTGGTCGCTGAAGACGGCACCAGCATCAGCGGTAGCGCCCAGACCGGCACCCGCGTAGAAGTGCATGATGCCAACGGCACCCTGGTCGGCAGCGTGGTGGTCGGTGCCGAAGGCACCTTTACCGTCGTGCTCACACCCGCACAGGCCAATGGCGAACTGCTGGATGTGGTGGCCATCGACAGCACCGGTGCATCGTCCCTGCCGGTACAAGTCAGCGCACCGGACATCACCGCCCCCGACACACCCACCGAACTCGCCGTCAGCACCGATGGCAGCGTGGTCACCGGGCGTGCCGAAGCCGGCAGCACCGTGCGGGTTCTGGCAGCCGATGGCACCGAGCTGGGCAGTACACTGGTCGGCCCAAGCGGCGCCTTCAGCGTCACCCTCACCCCACCCCAAGTCGATGGCGAACAACTGCAAGTCACTGCCACCGATACCACGGGCAATAGCTCGACAGCCGGCACCATCACCGCGCCGGATATCGACAACGGCGGCGACACCACGCCGCCAGAGCCGGCCACCGATCTGGTGGTCAGCGATGACGGGCGCACCGTTTCTGGTCGCGGCGAACCTGGCGCGACGATCGAGGTGCGCAACGACCAGGGCCAACTGCTGCAAAGTGGCACGGTAGGCCCTGACGGCGACTTCACCGTCCAACTGCCGTCGGCGGTTGTAGACGGTTCGTCCCTGCAAGTGACCTTGACCGATGCCGCCGGCAACGTTTCGCAACCAGGCTCGGTGGACACACCAGACCAGGTTGCCCCGCTGCAACCCACCGACCTGCTACTTACCGAAGGCAACAGCCTTACCGGTAGCGCCGAACCGGGCGCGCGGGTGAACGTACGTGACGCCTCGGGCGACTTGATCGGCAGCGCCATCGTCGAGCCCGACGGCACCTTCACCCTGACCCTGAACCCTGCCCAGGCCAATGGCGAGACCCTGGCCATCACCGTGGTCGACGCCGCCGGCAACACCTCGGTGCCGTTGAGCTACGTGGCACCGGACATCACCGCGCCAGCGATCATCACCGACGTCGTCGCCGGTGCTGGCAGCCTGGCCGTGTCCGGTCGCGGCGAAGCCGGCGCCGAGGTGGAAGTGCGGGATGCCGGTGGCACTGTCATCGGCACCGGCACGGTGGCCCCGAATGGTACCTTCGTGATCGACCTCGCCAACCCATTGGCCGCTGGCGAGTCCATCGTACTGGTGCAAACCGACGCCGCTGGCAACACCTCGGTGGGCATCGACGTCATCGTTGCCGATGCACCGCTGCCCGAAAGCCCGAGCGCTCTGGTGCTGGCGCCTGACGGTTCATCCATTAGCGGCACTGCCCCAGCGGGCACGCAAGTTGAGGTGCGCGACGCCCAGGGCACTGTCATTGGCAGCGTCCAGGCAGGCACCGACGGCAGCTTCACCATCGGCCTGACACCGGCTCAGGCCAACGGCGAAGTGCTTGATGTGGTCGCCGTCGATGCCGATGGCAACAGCTCGCTGCCGACCCAGATCACCGCACCCGACATCACCCCGCCCAACCAGGCCAGCGACCTGCAGCTCAGCGCCGATGGCAGCGTCCTCACCGGGCGCGGCGAGCCCGGCACCACCGTGCAGGTCATCAACGCCCAGGGCGATGTGCTGGGTAATGCCCAGGTCGGCGACAACGGCGTCATCAGCGTTATCCTGACCCCCGCGCAAACCGACGGCCAGGAACTGGACGTGGTACTGCGCGACCCCGCAGGCAACACCTCCAGCGCAACCGTCAACGCGCCTGACCTGGATGGCCCGCTGCAGCCTTCGGGCCTGGCCATCGATACCGCCGGCATCCACCTCACCGGGCAGGGCCAGAGCGGTTCGATCGTGACCGTGCGCGCCGAGGACGGCACCGTGCTGGGTACCGCCACAGTGGCTGCCGACGGCCGCTTCGACGTCACCCTCAACCAGCCGCAGCGCAATGGCGAAAGCCTGACCGTGGAAGCCACCGACAACCTGGGCAACAGCGCAGGCCCGGTCAACTTCACGGCGCCCGATACCACGCCTCCGCAAGTGGTCACTGGCGTCGCTATCGATGACGCAGGCACCACCGTCACCGGCACCGGTGAACCCGATGCCACGGTCATCGTGCGGGGGCCGGACGGCACCGTACTGGGCAGCGTCGTGGTCGGTGCGGGCGGCACCTTCGAAATCACCCTGGACACGCCGCAAACCAACGGCCAGGCACTGACCGTTGAGCAACGTGACCCCACCGGCAACCTGTCCACCGCCGTCACCCTGCCGGCACCGGACAGCGAAGCGCCAGACACCCCGACAGGCCTCACCTTGTCGGGCGATGGCCGCACCCTTAGCGGCACCGGCGAGCCGGGTGCGCAGGTTACCGTCACCGGTACGGCTGGCGCGATTGTGGGCACCGCCGTGGTCGAGGCCGACGGCAGCTTCCGCGTAAGCATCGACCCGCCACAACTCAACGGGCAGACCCTGTCCGTCACCCAGGCTGACGGCGCCGGCAATGACTCGACGCCTGGCACCGTGACCGCGCCTGACCTCGAAGCACCGGCAGCGGCGCAAGGCCTGGGCCTGAACCCCGAAGGCACGGTACTCAGTGGCCAGGGCGAACCGGGTAGCACCGTGGAAGTGCGCAACGCAGCCGGCGACCTGCTGGGCACCCTCCCGGTGGGCGAGGACGGCACCTTCAGCGTCACCCTCACGCCCGCCCAGACCAACGGCGAAGTGCTGTCGGTGGTACTGATCGACAGCGAAGGCAATGCATCGCCATCGGCCACCTTTACCGCCGATGACAGCACTGCCCCCACCGCACCGGACGGGCTCTCCATCACCCCCGGCGGCAACGCGATCCAGGGCACCGGCGAGCCGGGCTCGACCGTCGAAGTGCGCACCCCCGACGGCACCTTGGTGGGCAGCGTGGTTGTACCGGCTGGCGGCCAGTTCACCGTACCGCTGGCCCCTGCGCAGCTCGATGGCCAGGCGCTGGACGTGACCTTGACCGACGCCGCTGGCAACCAATCCCTGGCTACCCAGATCATCGCACCGGACGTCACACCGCCAGCACTGCCCACCGACGTGGTGGTCAGCCCGGATGGCACCACCGTTACCGGCAACGCGCCAGGCGCCACTTCGGTGACGGTGCGGGACGCGGACGGCAACGAAACCACCGAGCCGGTGAACCCCGACGGCAGCTTCAGCGTGACGCTGCCGACCCCGCAGACCAATGGCGAAAGCGTGACCGTGGTAGTCACCGACGGCGCCAACAACGGCTCCGCGCCGATCACCATCACCGCACCCGACACCACCGACCCACTGCCGGCCACGGGGGTCACCGTCAGCCCGGATGGCAGCATTGTCGGCGGCGGCGCCGAACCTGGCAGCACTGTGGTCATCCGGAACCCGGACGGCAGCGAACGCGGCAGCGAAACCGTGGGCCCGGACGGTACCTTCGTGGTACCGGTCAGCCCGCCACTGACGGCGGGCGAAACGGTCGACGTGGTAGTGATCGACCCCGCCGGCAACGAGTCCACTCCGGTCTCGCTGGACGGCCCGGATGGCACCGAAGCCGCCACCCCAAGCGGCCTCGCCCTCAGCGCCGATGGCTTCCTGCTGATCGGCCAGGGCACCGTCGGGTCGCTGATCACCGTGACCGCCGGCGGCACCACCCTGGGCACGGCGACGGTTGGCAGCGATGGCACCTTCCGGGTGTTCTTCCAGAATGCCCAGCTCAATGGCGAGACCCTTGTGGTCACCGCTCGCACCTCGGTCGATGGCAATCCGTCGGTACCGGCCACCCTCGTGGCCAACGACAGCACAGCGCCGGATGCGCCGACCCAGGTTGCCATCGACCGTACCGGCAGCACGCTGACCGGCCAGGGCGAAGTGGGTGCGACCGTTCGCGTGGTCAATGCCCAGGGCGACGTGCTTGGCACCGCGACTGTCGGCAGCAATGGCTTGTTCAGCATCAGCTTCGCGCCACCGCTGGCCAATGCGCAAAACCTGATCATCACCCAGGCCGATGGCGCGGGTAACGTCTCGCTCGCGGCCACCCTGCAGGCACCTGACCTGCAGGCGCCGCTGGCAGCCAACAACCTCAGCCTCAACAGCGCGGCCACCGTGCTCAGCGGCGAAGGCGAAGCCGGTGCCAACGTCACCGTGCGTGATGCCAGCGGCGCGATCCTGGCCACCGGCACCGTCAACCAGAACGGCCAGTTCCAGATCACCCTGCCGAGCGCGCAAACCGCCGGCAGCCCCTTGCAGGTCACACTCAGCGATGCTGCGGGTAACGTGTCTGGCCCTGCCAGCATGGCGACGCCAGACCGCACACCGCCTGCCGCCATCAGCAACCCCGTCCTCAGCCAGGACGGCCGGCAGCTGTCGGGCAGCGGTGAAGTGGGCGCCACGGTCCAGGTACGCAATGCCGCCGGCACCGTGCTCGGCACCGCTGTGGTCGGGGCCGATGGGCGCTTCACGGTGGTGTTCGACACACCGCAGGCCAACGGCCAGGCCATCGGCGTCACGCAAGTGGATGCTGCTGGCAATACCTCGACGGCAGTCAACGTCAGCACCCCTGACCTGACCCCACCCGCGCCGCTGACCAATGTGGTGCTGAACAACAACGGCCTGACCCTGAGCGGCCTCGGTGAAGCAGGCGCCAGCGTGACCGTGCGCGGCCCGGATGGCACCATCATCGGCACCGGGCTGGTGGCCGCCAACGGCAGCTTCACACTGACGCTCGACAACGCACAGCTCAACGCCCAGCACTTGAGCGTGACCCAGACCGACGCGGGCAACAACACCTCCACTGCAGTGGCAGTCACCGCGCCGGACTTCACCCCACCACCGGCACCGACCACCCTGGCCCTGGCTGCCACCGGCCTGCAACTGACCGGTAACGCGGAAGCAGGCAGCACCGTGACCGTGCGCGATGCCGCAGGTAACGTGCTCGGCACTGCGGTAGCCGGCAGCAATGGCACCTTCCAGGTCACCCTGAGCAGTGCCCAGACCAACGGCCAGACCTTGCAGGTAACCGCCACCGATGCCGCAGGCAACGTGTCGCCGGCCGCGCCTTACACCGCAGCCGATACCACGCCACCTGCCGTCGTGACCAACCTTGCTGTCGCGGCCAATGGCGCGACCCTCACCGGCACCGGCGAAGCCAACGCCACAGTCACCGTTCGCGCACCGGACGGTACCGTGCTAGGCACCGCCACCGTCGGGGCCGATGGCCACTTCAGCGTGGCCCTGTCACCGGCTGCCATCACCGGCGAAAGCCTCAGCGTGGTGCAGGCCGATGCCGCGCAGAACGTTTCGCCTGCGCAAACCGTCACCGCCCCGGGCGTGCTGGCGCCGGATACACCCGACAACCTGGTGCTGGCTGCCGATGGCCTGGCAGTGACCGGCACGGCAACCCCAGGCAGCACAGTGAACGTGTATGGCCCCAATGACGTATTGCTGGGTACGGCCCCGGTCGCCAACGACGGCACCTTCACGGTCAACCTCGGTAGCGCCCAGGCCAACGGCGAAGTGCTGCAAGTCAGCGCCGTAGGCACCGACGGCAGCACCTCGCTGCCGGCCAGCCTGCAAGCGCCCGACACCACCGCACCGCTGCCACTGACCAATGTCGTGCTGTCCAGCGACGGGCTGGTGCTCAGTGGCCGCGGCGAGCCGGGTGCCACCGTCACCGTGATCGGTGAGGGCGGCATCGATCTCGGCACCGGTCTGGTCGATGCCAATGGCAACTTCAGCATTGGCCTTGGCAGCGCGCAGATCAACGGCGAACAGCTCAGCGCCAGCCAGTCCGATGTTGCCGGCAACGAGTCCAACAGCGTCAGCCTCACCGCGCCTGATCGCGTGGCACCCGATGCCGCCGAGAACCTGGCCTTCGCCGGGGGCGGCAGCCTGCTCAACGGTACCGGCGAAGCAGGCGCTACTGTCCGCGTGCTGGCTGCCGATGGCAGCGTGCTCGGCACCGCGGTCGTGCGTGGCGACGGCAGCTTCCAGGTAGACCTCGGTACGCCGCAGGCCAACGGCCAGCAGGTGCAAGTGGTGCTGACCGATGCCGCCGGCAACCAGTCGGATGCCAGTGCCATCACCGCGCCAGACACCACGCCACCTGCCGCACCGACCGAGCTTGCCATCTCCAGCGATGGCATCACCCTCACCGGCCGCGGCGAGGTTGGGGCAGAGGTCATCGTCACCGCGCCGAATGGCGACGAAGTCGGCAGGGCCACGGTCGACGCCAGCGGGCATTTCACCGTCACCCTGACCCCGGCGTTGGGCAACAGCGAGCTGCTCAGCTTCACCCAGACCGACGCTGCCGGCAACGTGTCGGCGGTGGCCACCCTGCAGACCCCAGACTTCACCCCGCCCGCCGCGCTCACCGAGGTCGACATCAGTGTCGACGGCAGCGTGGTGACCGGCCTGGGCGAAGCCGGGGCAACCGTCACCGTGCGCAACACTGCGGGCACCGTGCTGGGCTTTGGCACCGTGCAGGCCGACGGCAGCTTCCGCGTCGAGCTGACACCCGCGCAGATCAACAGCGAACCGCTGTCGGTACAGCAGGCCGACCCACCCGGCAACATCAGTGCGCCGGTCAACATCCTGGCGCCCGACCTCACGCCACCAGCGCCTGCGACCGAGCTGCGGCTCAACGTGGCGGGCGACCAGCTCAGCGGCGTCGGCGAAGCGGGTGCTACCGTTCGCGTCTACGTCGGCATCACCCAGATCGGCACCATCGAGGTCGGTGCCGACGGCAAGTTCGTGGTCGACCTGAGCTCGGCGCAGCTTGACGGGCAGGTGCTGCAAGTGACCCTGACCGATCCGCGCGGCAACGTCTCGCCGATCAGCACGACAACCGCAGCTGACGTTACCCCGCCAGCCACAGTGATCGCCGTGATCAACGACAGCGGCACCCAACTGGTTGGTACCGGTGAAGCCGGCGCTCGCGTCACCGTGGTAAACAACAATGGCGACCTGCTTGGCCAGGTGACAGTCGACCCGGACGGCACCTTCGTGCTCGACCTGAACGCTGCGCAGATCAACGGCCAAACCCTGACCCTCATCGCCCAGGACGCCACCGGCAACCCGTCCGCGCCACTGCAAGTGACCGCACCGGACCTGACGCCACCGCTACCACCGACCGACTTGTTGCTCAACCCGGCCGGCACCTCGATGACGGGTACTGCCGAAGCAGGCACCACCATCACCGTTCGCGGGCCGAACAACGCGGTGGTCGGCACGGTGGAGGTACCTGAAAACGGCCAGTTCACCGTCACCATCAACCCGGCCCAGAACAATGGCCAACTGCTGACCGTGGTGTCCACCGACGATGCCGGCAACGCCTCGCTGCCTGCCAGCTACCAGACCAACGACACCTCGCCACCTGCCGTGGTCACGGACATGGCCATCAACAACACCTTCAACGTGCTGACCGGTAAAGGCGAACCCAATGCGACGGTCACCGTCAGCCGCGGCGGCATCGTGCTGGGCACTGGCGAGGTGGATGCTGCCGGCAACTTCCAGGTAACCCTGGTGCCGGCAGCCGGCAGCCTTGCCACGTTGGCGGTGACGCAGTCTGACGGCTTCAACACCTCGGCGGTCGCAACCTATATCACGCCACTGCTGGCACCACCGGTGCCGCCCACCAACGTGACCCTGGGCAGCGACGGCCTGACCCTGTCGGGCAACGCGCCGAGCGGCGTCGGCATCCGCGTGTACGATGCCGCAGGCAACCTGATCGGCACGGGCGGGGCCACGCTCAATGGCACCTTCACCCTGCAACTGAACACGGCGCAGCTCAATGGCCAGCACCTTAGCGTGACGGCGGTGGCACTGGTGGGCGGCGAATCGCAACCGACCTTCGTCCAGGCCGCCGACATCACGCCACCGGCCAACCCGCTGGTGACCGGCCTGTCCACCAACGGCCTGGTACTTACCGGTACCGGTGAGGCCAATGCCACGGTGACCGTGCGCGATGCCGCCAACAACGTGCTCGGCACCGGGGTGGTGAACGCCGGTGGCGTGTTCAGCATCAACCTGAGCACGCCGCAGCTCAATGGCCAGGTATTGGGCGTGAGCCAGGCCGATGCGGCCGGCAACGCGTCTGGCAGCACCAGCTTCACGGCTATCGATGTACAGCCGCCTGCTGCGCCTACCAACCTGGTCATCAACGGTACGGGTACCGAGCTCACAGGGCGTGGCGAGGCCGGTGCGACCGTGACCGTGCAAGGCCCGAACGGCCCGCTCGGCTCGGCCGTGGTGCAACCTGACGGTACCTTCACAATCACCCTGACCACCGCGCAAAATGATGGGCAATTGCTGGTCGTACGCCAGTCCGACCCTTCCGGCAACCTGTCCGCCAGCATCAGCCTGACGGCGCCGGACACCACGCCACCGGCAGCGCCGCTGGCAACCATCAACGCCAACGGCACGGCCGTCAGCGGCTCTGGCCAGGTCGGCAGCACCGTCACCGTGCGCAACAGCGCAGGCACCGTGCTGGGCACTGCAACAGTGGGCAGCAACGGCCTGTTCGTGGTCAGCCTGACCGCGGCGCAGATCGACAACCAGGCCCTGAGCGTCACCCTCACCGACGGTGCGGGTAATGCCTCGACCGGCACTGCGCTCACCGCACCTGACCTGACCCCACCTGCGGCCGCCAGCAACCTGGTGATCAGCGCCGACGGCAGCAGCATCACCGGCAGTGGCGAAGTGGGTGCCACCGTCACCGTGCGCAGTGCCAACGGCACCGTGCTGCAGACGGCGGTGGTGCAACCGGACGGCAACTTCACCGTGGCCCTGAGCCCGCCTCAGGACAACGGCCAGTTGCTGTCGGTCACCCTCAGCGACGGGCGCGGCAACGTGTCCGGCAACGTCAACATCACCGCGCCTGACGTCGACGCCAATGCCCCGGTGATCGCCAGCGACAACCTGGTGACCGCCGAGGTCAACCTGGCCCCGGTGGTCAGCTCGCGGACTTATCAGGACAGCTTCACAACCTTGCTGGCGGGCTTCACCAAGACCTACACCTGGACGGTCAATGCCGGTACCACCGTGGACCCGACGCTGACCCTGAACACCAGCAGCGCGCTGTCCCTGCTCGACAACGCGACCTTCACCCTGCAGGTGAAGAACGCTGCCGGTAACTGGGTGACCTTGGCCACTGGCACCAGCCAAGGCCTGCTCGACCTGATCCTGCTGCCGCTGGGCCAGGGCATCCGCGTTGATATCGGCGTGCTGCAGGCGGGGGACTATCGCCTGACCGTCGGCAGTGGCGGCATCGGCCTGATTACCAACGTGACCACCACGCTGGACATCGAGACCACCAGCCTCACGCAGTTCACCGGCACCGGCACGGCAAAATCGGGCAACGTCATCACCGACGTCGGCACCGACGGCGCCGTCGACGCCCTTGGCCCGGACAGCGCCGCCGTCCTTCAGGTCATGAAGAACGGCAGCTATGTCTCGGCGGGCAGCGCCACCACGGTGCAGGGCTTGTACGGCACCCTGGTGATCCGCGGCGACGGCAGTTACACCTACACGCCTAACGGCAGCCCATCGAGCGTCGGCAAGGTCGATGTGTTCAGCTACCAGCTGCTGCACGCCAACGGCGCGTCCGATGCCGCCAACCTGTATGTGCGCATCGACAGCCCACAAGCCACGGAAATCTGGAGCGACAGCAACTACGGCGCACCGGCCACGGTGGTCGACGCGGTCAACGATGCCGGTACCAGCCACCTCACCCTGGCCAACCGGGTAGACACCAGCAGTGCCACCCTGGGCACGTTCGGCCTGCCGTTGATTGGTTCACGCCAGGCTCTCTACACCACCAGCGTTGCCGGCGACACCACAGCCAACCTGCAAGTGGTGGTCAACTCCACCAACCTGTTGAGCCTGCTCAATGGCACCACCATCGACCTGCTCAAACTCAACCCGGCTACCGGCCAGTACGTGCTGGTGCAGTCGGTCGGCGGCGGCTCGCTGATCAGCCTGCTCGGCGGCGGTGCGGGCTACACGTTCCAGAACCAGGGCGCCGGCAGCTACCAGGTACGCGTCACCGCAGGCGGCATCGGCCTGGCCAGCTCGATCACCACCAGCCTCAACGCCACCACCACCCACCTGACCGAGTTCGTGGTCAGCGGCGCCACCGCGGTCACCGGCAACCTGTTGGCCGACGACAACGTCGGCTCGCCATTGACCGTGCTGAGTGTGATGACGGCGGCCAATACCTACACCATCCCGGGCTACAACGGGGTCAGTGTGGCGGGCAACTACGGCACCTTGCTGGTGCACGCCGATGGCAGCTACACCTACACCCTCAACGCCGGGCTGACCAATGCGGTGATCGGCCAGCATGAAACCTTCACCTACGAACTGACCCACCCCAACGGCACCACCGACACCGCCAACCTCACCATCAACCTGGACAACGCCGCCAACTTCACCGCCACCACCTCGCTGCTGGCCGACACCGGCGACGAAGGTGTGGCACTGGCCAGCATCGCGGCGGCAGCCTCCAGCGAAGTGATCGCCGGCACCGACGGCAACGACCACCTCGATGGCAGCCAGGGCGGCCACATCACCCTGCAAGGGGGTGCGGGCGACGACACCTTGGTGGTGGTCGACCAGAACTTCGCCAGCGTCGATGGCGGCACCGGTACCGACACCCTGCTGTGGGGCGGCGGTGATGCCAGCATCGACCTGGGTAACCTGGTCGGGCGGGTGCATGACATCGAAGTGATCGACCTCAACGACACCAGCTCGGTGGCGCTGACCCTGAACCTGGCGGACGTGGTCGCGATCACCGAAACCGGCACCGACACACTGGTCATCAAGGGGGATGAAAACGACTCGGTTCACATGACGGACAACTGGGCGCTGGTCGGGAACCAAACCGCCGACGGCATCGACTATAACCAATACACGGCCCAGGAGGATCCAAGCCAGCACCTGTGGGTGCAGAACGGTATCCATGTCGTCTGAGGCCGCTGCAACCCCGCCGGGCCATCGCCCGGCGGCAAGGACGGAACAGCAGTAAGGGAACTATGTGAAGCGAAGCAGTCCGCTGTCACCGCTGTTGCTGGGAGCCTTGGGGCTCCTGGCCCTGAACTTCAACACGGCTGCCCAGGCGGCCGATGACATCGACCCACAACTGCGCCAGATCGGGCCATCACTGTTACGTGATGCGCCCGATGCAGTGCCCGCCCGCCCTGCCATCGGCATGGCCCCCGTCGCCAATGGCGACCGCCTTGGCCTGACCGAAGCGGTGCTGCAAGCCGCGCAATGGCACCCAAGCATCGCCGAAGCCATCGGCAACCTCTACAAGCAAGGCGAAGGCATCAATGTTGCCCGCGCCGGTTACTACCCGCAGATTTCCGGCGGTGTACGCACAGGCTATGACACCGGCTACGGCGGCGACCGCAACAGCCAGGCGCTCAACCTGTCGCTCAAGCAGATGCTCTACGACTTCGGCAAGGTCGACAGCGCCGTCAGCGCTGCCCAGGCCGCCGCCGCCCGCGCCCAGGCCAATATCCTGCTGGTGGTTGACGAACTGGCCCGCGACACCGCCTATGCCTGGGTCGAAACCCGCCGCTACGAACAACTGATCACCATTGCGCGCGACCAGATCCGCGGGGTCGGCGACATCGCCGGCATGGCTCGCCAACGCAGCGACATGGGCGCCAGCACCCGCTCCGACGTGGTCCAGGCCGAGTCCCGCGTGGAAAGCGCGCGCGCCACCCTGGAGGAATACCAGTCACAGTACGAACGCTGGCGCTCGACCCTGGCGTCGTTGCTGGGGCGGGTCACGCCACCGGCGCTGGCCGAAGCATCGCCACCCGAGCTGAACCAGGCCTGCAAGCGCCCGGCACAAGGCGACGACCGCTTGCCCGCCGTGCTGATGGCCTTGGCCCAGCGTGCCCAAGGCCAGGCCGAACTGGCCCAGGCCAAGGCCGAAGCCTACCCCACCGTGTCGCTGCAGCCGCAGATCAACCACTACCTGGACAACGACTACGACCGCGACAACTCGCGCATGGACCGCACCCAGGCGGGCATCTACCTGAACGTCGAGGTGCCCATCTACCAGGGTGGTGCCATCAGCGCCCGCAGCCGCGCCGCCGGCCATGCGCTGACTGCCGCCGACTCGGCCGAGGATGCCGCCCGCCTGCAGGCCCGCCGCGGCCTGGCCGAGGCCATGGCGCAGACTTCGGGGCTGGGCCGTCGGCTCAGTTCGCTGGAGGCCCGTCAGGTCAGCATTCAGGAGGCCCGCATGCTGTACGGCCGGCAGTACCTGGACCTGGGCACCCGGCCCCTGCTCGACCTGCTCAACGCCGAGCAGGAAATCTACCAGTCACGCTTCGAACTCGCCGGCACCCGCTCCGACCTGCTGCGCCTGGATGTCGACTGCCTTTACAACACCGGCGCCCTGCGCACGGCCTTCGGGCTCGAGGGGCGTAACCTGCAAGGTGTGGAGATCCAGCCATGAACGAATCCGTCAATGTGACCCTGCCCAGCCAGCCCCCGGAGCAAACGGCCCAGCAACGGCCAGACCTGGGGCCTTGGCTTGAGGTCATGCTTCAGGTCGCGCACCACTACCGCCTGGACGTGTCGCCGCAACGCATACGCTTGGCGGCCGTCGAAGATGCCCGCCCACTGGATGAAATTCTTCGCCACATGGCCCGCCAGGCCGGGCTGGCGCTGCGCTTCGTGCGCTTCGATGCCAAAGGCCTGCGGCAATGGCGCACGCCGCTGGTACTGGAACTCGACGACGGCCAGTTGGCAGTGGTCGAGTCGGTAACCGAAGAGGACGACCTGGCGGTGGTCTTCGCCGGTGACCAGGGGCTGACCTCACGGCTGCCACGCGACACGCTCAAAGGGCGCATCACCCGGGTTGCCCTGCTGCGCCCGGCGCGGCCGTTGCGCGATGTGCGCACCGACGACTATACCGCCCCCTACGACCGCCACTGGTTCGCCCGCATCGTGTTGCGCGACCTGCGCCCGTATGGGCAGGTGATGGTCGCCTCGCTGGTGGCCAACGTGCTGGCCCTGGCCGGCGTGCTGTTTTCCATGCAGGTGTACGACCGGGTGATCCCCGCCGAGTCCCTGCCCACGCTGTACGTGCTGTTTGGCGGTGTGGTGCTGGCGCTGGTGTTCGACTTCAGCATGCGCCTGCTGCGCCTGAAGGTGACCGACCTGCTGGGCAAGCGCGCCGACCTGCGCGTCTCCGACCTGGTCTATGGGCATGCCTTGCGCCTGCGCAATTCGGTGCGGCCCAAGTCGACCGGCTCGTTCATCTCGCAGTTACGCGAGCTGGAGTCGATCCGCGACCTGATCACCTCGAGCACCGCCACGGCCCTGGCCGACCTGCCGTTCTTCCTGTTGTTCCTGTTCGTCTTCTGGCTGATCGGCGGCGTGCTGGTGTTCATCCCGCTGGTGGCGTTGCTGGCCATGGTCCTGCCCGGCCTGCTCGCGCAACGGCGCCTGGCCCGCCTGGCCAATGCCTCGATGCGTGAGTCGGCGCTGCGTAACGCCATGCTGGTTGAGAGCATCCAGGGCCTGGACGAAATCAAGGCACTGCAAGCCGAGGCACGCTTCGAGCGCCAATGGAACCAGTACAACGCCGCGTGCGCCCACACCAACCTGCGCCTGCGCACCCTGACCAACGGCCTGGTGACCTGGACGCAGAACGTGCAGGGTGCGGTGTTTGCGGTGGTCATCGTCATCGGCGCACCGATGGTGATCGCCGGCGACCTCACCACCGGTAGCCTGGTGGCGGCGTCGATGCTGTCGTCGCGCATGATGGCGCCGCTGGCACAATTGACCCATGTACTGACCCGCTGGCAGCAGGCCAAGGTGGCTCTGCAAGGCCTCGACAAGTTGATGCAATCACCCGTCGATCACCCTGAAAACGAAGCCCGGGTACACCTGCCGGCCATTCGCGGCGAGTATCAGCTGCGCCAGGCCAACTTCCGCTACAGCCCGGAAGCCCCGCCCGTCCTGAGCATCGCCCAGCTGGACATCCAGCCGGGTGAACGCATCGCCGTGCTCGGCCGTAACGGTGCCGGTAAATCCACCCTGCTGCAGGCCCTGGGCGGTGCCATGGACTTGGTCCAGGGCGAAATCAACCTGGACGGCATCGCCCTGGCCCACCTCGACCCTGCCGACCTGCGCCGCGATGTCGGCCTGCTGCCGCAGTACTCGCGGCTGTTCCACGGCACCCTGCGGGAAAACCTTACCCTGGGTGCCGGCCAGGCCAGTGATCAGGAGTTGGTCGCCGCCCTGGCCGCCACGGGGGCGCTGGACTTTGTCCGGCGGCTGCCCAAAGGCATGGACCACTTGATCCTGGAAGGCGGCGTGGGCCTGTCCGGCGGCCAACGCCAGGCCCTGGTGCTGTCACGCCTGCTGGTGCGCCAGCCGCAGGTGCTGTTGCTGGACGAACCCACCGCATCCCTCGACGACATGACCGAACGCAAGCTGCTGGATAACCTCGAACGCTTCTGCCAGGGCCGCACCCTGGTGATCGCCACCCACCGCCTGAGCGTGCTGCAGCGGGTCGACCGGATCCTCGTGCTCGATGGCGGGCGCATCGTCATCGACGACAAACGTGATGCCGCGCTGGCGAAACTGCAAGGAGCCCAGGCATGAGCAACCATGAACTCCCGGCGTCCTACCTGGACGGGCAGGACGACCAGGCAGTGTTCCGCGCCGGCCGTATCATCACGATCTGTGCGCTGATGCTGGCAGCGTTCCTGGCCTGGGCGGCCTGGTTCGAGGTGACCGAAGTGTCCACCGGCACCGGCAAGGTGATCCCCAGTTCACGCGAGCAGGTGATCCAGTCGTTCGAGGGCGGCATCGTCGCGCAGATGAGCGTGGCCGAAGGTGACCTGGTCGACCGCGGGCAGGTACTGGCCCAGCTCGACCCGACCAAGACCTCCTCCAGCGTCGGCGAAAGCGAAGCCAAGTACCGCGCGGCCAAGGCCAGCCAGGCCCGCTTGCAGGCCGAAGTGACCGGCAAGCCATTGGTGTTCCCCGACAGCCTGCGCGACTCACCTGACCTGATCGACGCCGAGACCGCGCTGTACCAGACCCGCCGCCGTGGCCTGGAGCAGACCCTGGCCGGTATCGAGGACTCGCTGCAACTGGTGCGCAGCGAGCTGAAGATCACCGAGAACCTGGCGAAGATGGGCGCCTCGAGCCGGGTCGAGGTGATCCGCTTGAACCGCCAGCGCTCGGAACTGCAGCTCAAGGCCAACGAAGCGCGCTCCGATTACCTGGTGCGTGCACGCGAGGAACTGGCCAAGGCCAGCGCCGAGGCCGACAGCCTGTCCGAGGTGATCCGCGGGCGCAGCGACTCGCTGACGCGCCTGACCCTGCGCTCACCGGTGCGCGGCATCGTCAAGGACATCGAGGTCAATACCTTGGGCGGTGTGGTGCAGCCCGGTGGGCAAGTGATGAAGATCGTGCCGATGGACGAACGCCTGCTGATCGAGACCCGCATTGCACCACGGGACATCGCCTTCATCCACCCCGACCAGGCGGCCAAGGTCAAGATCAGTGCCTATGACTACTCGGTGTACGGCGGGCTGGAAGGCAAAGTAGTCGGCATCTCGCCGGATACCCTGCAGGACGAGGTGAAGCCGGAGATCTACTACTACCGGGTGTTTATCCGCACCGAGCAGGACAGCCTGCAGAACAAGGCCGGCAAGCACTTTGCGATCGTGCCCGGGATGATTGCCACGGTGGATATCCGCACGGGCGAGAAGACCATCCTCGACTACCTGATCAAGCCGTTGAACCGGGCCAAGGAAGCCCTGCGCGAACGGTAATCGTGGGGGCGCTTTGCGCCCCCCGCTCTATCAGAGCCAGGCATCGACAACACGCCCACTAAAGCCCGACGCAAATACGCCGATAACCCGTTATCCCCCTATTCCCACGAAGGTCACCATGGCCACGCAAAATGCCCGCGCGGATTCGCTGTCCCTGCTGCTGTTCACCCTGCGCAGCGGCAAGCTGATGGCAATCAACCTGCTCAAGGTCAGCGAGATCATCCCCTGCCCTTCACTGACCAAGCTGCCCGAATCGCACCCCCATGTGAAAGGTGTGGCCACCCTGCGCGGCAACTCGCTGTCGGTCATCGACCTGTCCCGCGCCATCGGCGAGCGCCCGCTGGCCGACCCGGACGGCGGCTGCCTGATCGTCACCGAGATCAGCCGCTCGCGCCAGGGCCTGCATGTACAGGCCGTGAGCCGCATCGTGCATTGCCTGAGCACCGACATCAAACCGCCGCCCTTCGGTTCGGGCAACCGCTCGTTCATCACCGGCGTGACCCGGGTCGACAACGCGCTGGTGCAGGTACTGGACATCGAGAAGGTCATCCATGCCATCGCCCCGCCTGCCGCCGAGCCACAGCACGGCGCCCTGACCGAAGAAGACGCAAGCCTGCTGGCCGCCGCCAACATCCTGGTGGTGGACGACAGCCAGGTGGCCTTGCAGCAGTCGGTGCACACCCTGCGCAACCTGGGCATCGAATGCCATACCGCACGCAGCGCCAAGGACGCCATCAACGTGTTGTTGGAACTGCAGGGCACCGCGCAGGAGATCAACATCATCGTCTCCGATATCGAGATGTCCGAAATGGACGGCTATGCTTTCACCCGTACCCTGCGTGAAACGCCCGATTTTCAGCACCTGTATATCCTGCTGCACACCTCGCTCGACAGCGCCATGAGCAGCGAAAAAGCCAGGCTGGCGGGGGCCAATGCCATCCTTACCAAGTTCTCCTCACCGGAGTTGACCGATTGCCTGGTGCTGGCGGCGCGGGCAGTGGTGTTTGCCGAGCGTTGATACATCAAGCGACAAACTCCCCGGCTTGCCGTCGGGGGTGACTCGGGCATAATTCGCTCCCCTCGGAAGATATTTGCCGGAATCGCGTATGAAGTTTTTCAGCTCCCTCCTAGTCGCCTGCGCGCTGTTCAGCGGTGTCGCCCAGGCCTCCAGCAGCCAGGCCTGGAACGAGCAGCGCCAGCAGATGCTCAAGGCGTGCCTTGCCGCCAGCCAGTTCAAGGACGCCCATGCGCGCGGCAAGCCCGCCGAATTCGACGACCAGGTCGGCATGAGTGCCCTGCTGATCGAAGGCGTCTACCCGCAAAAGCACATGCAGCAACGTAGCGGCACCGAATTGTGCCTTTACGACCGCCAGCACCAGCGCGCGTTCGTCAGCGAATGGAACCCGGAAGCCAAGTGACCGACAACCTGCGTTTCGCCTGCACCGGCTGCGGCAAGTGCTGCACCGGCCACCATGTACCGCTGACTCTTGACGAGGCGCGCCAATGGGCGGCGTCTGCGGGCCAGGTGGTGGTATTGATCGAAGCCTTCGTGGCCGATGGCCCGGGCATGCCGGAGGAGCAACGCGAGCATGTGCTGCGCCGCTCCCACCCGGTGGCCTGCGGCGACACGGTCGCTCGCGTCTCGGTGACCTTCGCGGCATTCAACCCGGGGCGCTGTCGCAACCTCGACGACAATGACCTGTGCACCATTTACGACGCGCGCCCGCTGGTCTGTCGCATCTACCCGGTGGAAATCAACCCGCATATTCCGCTGCGACCCGAGAACAAGGACTGCCCGACCGAGGCTTGGCAGCAGGGGCCGGCGCTGATTCATGGCAGCCAGCTGGCCGACGCGGGGCTGGCGGCGCTGGTGGAGGCTTCGCGCCAGGCGGATCGTGATGACATCGCGGCCAAGGTTGCGGTTTGTCAGGCGTTGGGCATGACTACCAGTGCGCTGAAAGGGAACGGGTTTACGGCTTATCTGCCGGAGATGGGGGCTTTTGCGGCAGCGTTGGCGCAGGTGCCGGAGGATAATGGGGCGCGGTGGACGCTGCATGTGCAGGATGAAGCGTTGACGGCCCGCTTGCGGGGGGTTGGGCTGAGCACGATCTCTGAAACGCCGGTTTATTACGCGTTTATTGGGTTTTGAGGGGGTAACGCGGATTGCGGGGGGCCCCACCACAAAACCTTCGCCAAACCCAAAACTGTCACCGCTGTCAGCCAGCCGTCATGCTGCCGACCCTCTCCAGGGGCTATAAGCTTGAGTACAGACAACCGTCTCCCCCCTCTGGCCAAGGTGCCCGCCCCCGATGCGACGTCCGTCCCGCTCTGTCACCCTTGCCGCCTTGGCGCTGCTCATTCTGGTAGCGCTGGGCGTCTGGTTCAGCCAGCGTCAACCAGCGCCCGCCCCCCGCGCCCAGGCAGCGATCCCCGTGCGCGTGGTCAGCGTCACCCAACAAGACGTGCCGCGCTATACCAGCGCCATCGGCTCGGTGCTGTCGCTGCACAGCGTCGAAATCCGCGCACAGGTAGAAGGCGTGCTGACCCAGGTGCTGGTCAAGGAAGGCCAATGGGTAAAGGAAGGCGACCTGCTGGCCACCCTCGACGACCGTTCGATCCGCGCCAGCCTCGACCAGGCGCGCGCGCAGCTCGGGCAGAGCCAGGCGCAGATCCAGGTCGCCGGTGTCGACCTCAAGCGCTACCGCCTGCTGAGTACCGATGACGGGGTATCCAAGCAAACCCTCGACCAGCAGCAGGCCCTGGTCAACCAGTTGCAGGCCACGGTCAAGGGCAACCAGGCCGCCATCGCCAACGCCGAAGTCCAACTGTCCTACACGCAGATCCGCTCACCGGTGACTGGCCGGGTCGGTATCCGTAACGTCGACCCCGGCAACCTGGTGCGCAGCAGCGACACCCAGGGCCTGTTCAGCGTGACCCAGATCGACCCGATCGCCGTCGAGTTCGCCCTGCCGCAACAGATGCTGCCCACCCTGCAAAGCCTGCTCAAGGCGCCTAATCCGGCATTGGTGCAGGCCTATATGGACGCCGACGGCGAACGTAGCCTGCTCGGTGAGGGCCACTTGGCGCTGATCGACAACCAGATTTCGGCGACCACGGGCACGGTGCGGGTAAAGGCCGAGTTCGACAACAAGGACGGGCGCCTGTGGCCCGGCCAACTGGTCACCATTCGCTTGCGCACGGCAATGCAAGAAGACGCCCTGGTGGTGCCGCCACCCGTGGTGCAGCGCGGCGTCGACGGCCATTTCGTCTACCGCCTGGACGGTGACAAGGTGACCAGCGTGCCGGTCAAGGTGCTGTACCAGGACAGCGGGCTGAACGTTATCGCCGGGGTCAAGGCAGGCGAGCGCCTGGTGCTCGACGGCCAGTCGCGGCTCAAGCCTGGTTCGCGGGTCGAAGTCACCACCGATGCGCCGGCCCCCGCAGAAATGGCCGACGGCCGGAGCCGGCCATGAACGCGCGCAACGGGGTTTCGGCCTGGTGCATCGACCACCCGATCGCTACCTTGCTGCTGACTTTCGCCCTGGTGCTGCTGGGCGCCATTGCCTTCCCCCGCCTGCCGGTGGCTCCGCTGCCCGAGGCCGACTTCCCGACCATTCAGGTCACCGCCCAGTTGCCAGGGGCCAGCCCGGAAACCATGGCCTCGTCGGTGGCCACGCCGCTGGAGGTGCAGTTCAGTGCCATCCCCGGCATGACCCAGATGACCAGCAGCAGCGCGCTGGGGTCGACCAACCTGATTCTGCAGTTCACCCTCGACAAGAACATCGACACGGCGGCCCAGGAAGTCCAGGCCGCGATCAACACCGCCACGGCCCGCTTGCCGCAAGACCTGCCCAACCCGCCGACCTGGCGCAAGGTCAACCCGGCCGACAGCCCGGTGCTGGTGCTGACCGTCAGCTCGAACCAGATGCCTGGCAATGACCTGAGCGATTACACCGAAACCCTGTTGGCACGCCAACTGAGCCAGATCGACGGGGTCGGCCTGATCAATATCACCGGGCAATTGCGCCCCGCCATCCGCGTGCAGGCGCAACCGGAGAAGCTGGCAGCCATCGGCCTGACCCTCGCCGACCTGCGCCTGGCCATCCAGCAGACCAGCCTCAACCTGGCCAAGGGCGCGCTGTACGGCGAGCACAGCGTGTCGACCCTCGCGGCCAACGACCAGCTGTTCCACCCCGAGGACTACGCCCAACTGATCGTCTCGTACCGCGACGGTGCGCCGGTGCACCTGCGCGACGTGGCCAAGGTGATCAACGGCGCCGAAAACGCCTACGTCAAGGCCTGGTCCGGGGACCAGCCGGGGTTGAACCTGGTGATCTTTCGCCAGCCCGGCGCCAATATCGTCGACACCGTGGACCGGGTGCTGGCCGCCCTGCCCAAGCTGCAGGAAATGCTCCCCGCTTCAATCGAGGTGTCGGTCCTGCAGGACCGCACCCAAACCATCCGCGCCTCGCTGCACGAAGTGGAGCTGACCCTGATGATCGCTGTGGCCCTGGTGATCGGGGTCATGGCGCTGTTCCTGCGTCAATGGTCTGCGACCCTGGTGGTGTCCAGCGTGCTCGGGGTGTCGCTGATTGCCAGTTGCGCGCTGATGTACGTACTCGGTTTCAGCCTGAACAACCTGACCCTGGTGGCCATCGTCATTTCGGTGGGGTTCGTGGTGGACGATGCCATCGTCGTGGTGGAAAACATCCACCGCCACCTCGAAGCGGGGGACGACAGCCGCACGGCGGCACTCAAGGGCGCCGGCGAAATCGGCTTCACCGTGGTGTCGATCAGTTTCTCGCTGATTGCCGCATTTATCCCGCTGCTGTTCATGGGCGGGGTGGTCGGGCGTCTGTTCAAAGAGTTTGCCCTGACCGCCACAGCCACCATCCTGATTTCGGTGGTGGTCTCGCTGACCCTGGCACCCACCCTCTGCGCGTTGTTCATGCGCCGCCCGGCCGGCGAGCAGCACGGCGGCTTTGGCGAGCGCCTGGTGAGGTGGTACGAAAAAGGCCTGAACCGCGCCCTGGCCCATCAGCGCCTGACCCTCGGCGTGTTCGGCCTGACTCTGGCCCTGGCCGTGGTGGGTTACGTGGCCATCCCCAAGGGCTTCTTCCCGCTGCAGGACACCGGCTTCATTCTCGGCACCAGCGAAGCGGCGGCGGACGTGTCGTACCCTTCGATGATCGAAAAGCACCAGGCCCTGGCCAAGATCATCGAAGCTGACCCGGCCGTGCGTGCGTTTTCGCACTCGGTCGGCGTCACCGGCAGCAACCAGACCATCGCCAATGGCCGCTTCTGGATCGCCCTCAAGCCCCGCGGCGAGCGCGATGTCTCGGCCAGCGAGCTGATCGACCGGCTGCGGCCCAAGCTCGCCCAGGTGCCGGGCATCGTCCTGTACATGCGCGCTGGCCAGGACATCAACCTCAGTTCCGGCCCGTCGCGCACCCAGTACCAGTACGTGCTCAAGAGCAACGACGGCGTGGCATTGAACCTGTGGACCCAGCGCCTGACCGACCGCCTGCGTGAAAACCCGGCACTGCGCGACCTGTCCAACGACCTGCAACTGGGGGCCAGCGTCACCCGCATCGACATCGACCGCCAGGCCGCCGCGCGCTTCGGCCTGACCACCACCGACGTCGACCAGGCGCTGTACGACGCCTTCGGCCAACGGCAGATCAGCGAATTCCAGACCGAGACCAACCAGTACAAAGTGATCCTGGAACTGGACGCGCGCCAGCGTGGCAAGGCCGAGAGCCTCAACTATTTCTACCTGCGCTCGCCCCTGAGCAACGAGATGGTGCCGTTGTCTGCCGTGGCCCACGTTGCCGCGCCCAGCACCGGGCCGCTGTCGATCAGCCACGATGGGCTGTTCCCGGCTGCCAACCTGTCGTTCAACCTGGCCCCTGGCGTGGCCTTGGGCGATGCGGTGAGCATCCTGGAGCGCACCCAGCGCGAACTGGGCATGCCCGACTCGATCAGTGGCAACTTCCAGGGCGCGGCCCAGGCCTTCCAGAGCTCGCTGTCGAGCCAGCCGTGGCTGATCCTCGCCGCCCTGGTGGCGGTGTACATCATTCTCGGGGTGCTCTACGAGAGCTTTGTCCACCCGCTGACCATCATCTCGACCCTGCCCTCGGCGGGCCTGGGCGCGCTGATCCTGCTCTGGGCCATGGGCCAGGACTTCAGCATCATGGGCTTGATCGGCGTGGTGCTGCTGATCGGCATCGTCAAGAAAAACGGCATCCTCTTGATCGACTTCGCCCTTGAAGCCCAGCGCCATCACGGCATGACGCCCGAGCAGGCGATCCATCAGGCCTGCCTGACGCGCTTTCGGCCGATCATCATGACCACCCTGGCCGCGCTGCTCGGCGCGGTGCCGCTGATGTTCGGTTTCGGCGCTGGTGCCGAGCTGCGCCAGCCGCTGGGTATCGCCGTGGTCGGCGGGTTGCTGGTGAGCCAGGCCCTGACGCTGTTCACCACCCCAGTCATATACTTGGCCCTGGAGCGCCTGTTCCATCGCCGTCGGGCCGCCAACGCGGCCGCGCCAAGTGCCAGTTGAGACAAGACCATGCGTGTGCTGATCATCGAAGACGAAGAAAAAACCGCCGATTACCTGCATCGCGGCCTCAGCGAGCAAGGCTTTACCGTGGACCTGGCGCGTGACGGCATCGACGGCCTGCACCTGGCCCTGGAAGGTGACTATGCGGTAATCGTGCTCGACGTGATGCTGCCGGGCCTGGACGGCTACGGCGTGCTGCGCGCCTTGCGGGCGCGCAAGCAGACGCCGGTGATCATGCTGACCGCCCGCGAGCGGGTCGAAGACCGCATCCATGGCCTACGCGAAGGGGCCGATGATTACCTGGGCAAGCCCTTTTCCTTCCTTGAACTGGTCGCCCGCCTGCAGGCCCTGACCCGCCGCAGCAGCAGCCACGAACCGCTGCAGATACAGGTCGCCGACCTGTGGATCGACCTGATGGCACGTAAGGCCAGCCGGGGCGGCCAACGCCTGGACCTGACCGCCAAGGAGTTCTCGCTGCTCAGTGTGCTGGCCCGCCGCCAGGGCGAAATCCTGTCCAAGACCGCGATTGCCGAGCTGGTCTGGGACATCAACTTCGACAGTGACGCGAATGTCGTCGAAGTGGCGATCAAGCGCCTGCGCGCCAAGCTCGACGGGCCATTCGACCACAAGCTGCTGCACACCATCCGAGGCATGGGCTATGTCCTGGAAAACCGTGCGGGCTAACTCCATCGCACTGCGCCTGTCGGTGCTGTTCATCCTGGTGGCAGTGAGCGTGTTCCTGCTGATCGGTACGGCGCTGTACCGCCAGGTCGATCGCAGCCTCGACCTTCTGCCGGCCGCCGAGCTGGATGCGCGTTTCAGTGTGCTGGAGTCCACCCTCAACCGTTTCGGCACGGCCGAACACTGGGCCAAGGTCAGCAACAAGCTCAACCTGCTCAGTGAAGAGGACAAGCGCATCCGCTTCTGGGTAGTCAGCAGCGACCCGGCCTACGACTATGGCCACCCCAGCGAGCTGGTTCGCGCATTTGCCGAAGGCCCGCCGGGCATGCGCGACCTGCGCCTGCCCGGCCAGCCCTACCCTTACAAGGTGCTGGTCAGCGAGTTGCCGGCGCTGGCCGAGCGCCCACCGCTGCGCTTTCTGATCGGCATCGACACCGAGACCTTCTGGCAGGCGCAGCACAGCCTGCTGGTGGCCATCGTTGGCTTGGCGGTGCTCGGCGTGCTGCTGGCCTCGGTGCTCGGCTACTGGGTGGCGCGCATCGGCCTGCGCCCGTTGCTGGCACTGTCCAACGAAGCCCAGGCATTGGCGCCGCCACGCCTGGACGGGCGCCTGCAAACCCACGACCTGGCCCCGGAGCTGGCGCAGTTCGCCGGGGCCTTCAACGCCGCGCTCGACCGCGTCAGCCAGGCCTACTCTCGGCTGGAGGCGTTCAACGCCGACGTCGCCCACGAGCTGCGCTCGCCGCTGACCAACCTGATTGGCCAGACCCAGGTGGCGCTGACCCGCGGCCGCAGCGCCGAGCACTACTTCGAAGTGCTGCAATCGAACCTCGAAGAGCTGGAGCGCCTGCGCAGCATCATCAACGACATGCTGTTTTTGGCCAGCGCCGACCAGGGCAGCAAGGCCACCGCACTGACCCAGGCCTCGCTGGCCGAGGAAGTGGCGACCACGCTGGACTACCTGGACTACATCCTCGAAGACGCACAGGTCCGCGTCGCGGTCAGTGGCGATGCCCAGGCGCCCATCGAGAAAGCCCAGCTGCGCCGGGCGCTGATCAACCTGCTGAACAATGCCGTGCAGCACACCGCGCCCAACCAGGTGATCCAGGTGCGGATCGACAGCGGGCCGGGCCAGGTCAGCATCGCCGTGAGCAACCCGGGCCCGGCGATCGAAGACGCACACCTGCCGCTGCTGTTCGAGCGCTTCTATCGGGTGGATGCAGCGCGCAGCAACAGTGGGGGTGGCAACCATGGTTTGGGCTTGGCCATCGTCAAAGCGATTGCGTTGATGCATGGCGGCGAGGTTTTTGTACGCAGCGAAGCAGGCGCCAACACCTTCGGCATTCGCCTGCCAAGCGCTCAACTGCGCGGGTTTGCCGCAGAAGCCTGAACTTTCGCCGCATGATCGTTACCTTTTGCGCAACAGTGCTTATCGTACTTCGCTCTGTTTCAAGTGCCCTGAAGGGACTAACTTTAGCCCTGTCCTCATTAGCACTTGCATCGCAAGAAGGTAGTTTCAAATGTCCAACAGTATGGGTATTGCCAGCGTCTTCGTCCTGTCTTCCCTGTTGTTGTCGCCCCTGGCCATGGCCGAAGAATCCCCAGCTTTCGTCGCCCGTAATGCAGAGCTCGCCGCCGTCCATCAAGAGGCCCGCGACGCTGTAGCCGCACAACAGGCCGATGCCGTAAAAGACGCAAACCAGACCGCTTCCAAGGTGTCCAGCGACGCCAATGCCGACAGCTGATCGGCCGCCGTACCTGCTCCCGTTTTCCCTTGGCTACGCCATGGGCACCTTAGGTGCCGATATGTTAGCCTTTTAAAGCCGCTGCCAATCAGCGGCTTTTTTTATGTGTTTTAACTATCAGCCCGGCGGCAACGTCACTCATAAGAAAGTTGCACATTCAAAAATAAAAACTGCCCCACCGTCAGACCAAAGGAGCTAGTACCGGTGCCTTCCGCGTTTCGCTTTACCCCGTTTTTCATTGCATTGACTGCAACGATGCCTTTCGCCGCCCAGGCAGATGAAGACAAGGCTGATGGCTTCATCGAAGGGTCTTCCCTGAACCTGCATTTTCGTAATGCCTACTTCAACCGCGACAACCACAATGCCGGCGCGCGCGACACCCGCGAGTGGGGCCAGGGCGCAGTGGCGCGCTTCGAGTCGGGCTATACCCCCGGCGTGATCGGCTTCGGCGTGGACGCCCATGCCATGCTGGGCCTCAAGCTCGATGGCGGTGGCGGCCATGCTGGCACCAGCATTCTGCCGCAGCATGTGAAGGACGACGGCGAACTGGGCGCGGCCCCGCATTCGTTCTCTACCGCAGGTGCAGCAGTCAAACTCAAGGGTTTTGACACCGAGCTGAAGGCCGGTGACCTGTTCCTCACCAACCCGGTGATCGCCGGTGGCGAAACCCGCATGCTGCCGCAGACCTTCCGCGGTGTGAGCCTGACCAACACCAGCATCGACGGCCTGCTGCTCGAAGGCGGCCAGGTCAGCTTCACCAAGCCGTACAACCAGAGCGGCCACCGCCGCATCGACACCTACTACGGCTCGCTGGACGAACACGACAAGAGCAAGCACCTGAACTGGGCCGGCGCAGCGTGGAGCGGTAGCGAAAACATCACCGCCAACCTGTACGCCGCCGAGCTGAAGGACATCTGGAACCAGTACTACGCCGACTTCGACTACACCTATGTGGTCAACGACCTGGTCAGCCTCAACCCGGGTGTGCACTTCTACCACACCCAGGACACCGGCCAGGCCCTGCTGGGCAAGATCGACAACAACACCTACAGCGTGCACTTCACCGTCAACGCCGGGTTCCACAGCGTCACGGCTGCCTACCAGCGGGTCAATGGCGATACGCCGTTCGACTACATCAACCTGGGCGACAGCGTGTACCTGGACAACTCGCGCATGTACTCGGACTTCAACGCGCCCAACGAGCGCTCGTGGAAGCTGCAGTACGGCTACAACTTCGCAGGCCTGGGCATCCCCGGCCTGAGCACGACGCTGTCGTACTCGCGCGGCGAGGCAGACCTGACCAAAGCCGACCAGAACAACACCCATTACGACTACTACCGCGCCGATGGCAAGAATGCCATGCACTGGGAGCGTGACCTGGACGTGAAATACGTGTTCCAGGAAGGCGACTTCAAGGACCTCTCGGTGCTGGTGCGTTACGCCGCCCACCGGGGCAGCCAGGGCTATGCGTCGATCGACAGCAACAGCGACAACGACGAACTGCGGGTGATCGTCGATTATCCGTTGAACGTGTTCTGACCTGAGTTAGGCGCGAGGGCGACGCTGTTAGGGGATCAGGGGCGCACGGGTGCATGTCTTGATTGTTCCAGCGCCCTCTAGATCGAGCGCCGCCCGCGCGGCGCTCGATCTCACAGGCACCGCCCACTTCCAGCCAAACAAGCGCGTGATTCCGTCGGACAAATCTTGTCCGACAATCCCCAGTTCCCTAGAATGTTGCCGCCGCGAATGGCCCTGCCTCAGCAGTAGCGAGCATGCTCACCCGATCACCGCGTTTCGCACTCTACAGGTCGCACCCCGAGCTGATCCTCAACCTGGGCAGTTGCCTTGCCGTGCTCGCCATCGTGGCCATCGTCAGTTACCTGCTGGCCCGTGAGCGCGAAAGCGTCGAACTGTCGGCCATCCGCGCCTCCAACAACATCGTCCAACTGATCGAAAGCGACATCCTGCGCAACGCCGAGCTTTACGATCAGTCGTTGCAGGGCTTGATCTGGGCGGTCGGGCGCAAGGAACTGCCGGAGATCCCCGGTGTGCTACGCCAACGCCTGTTGTTCAATGAAGCGTTCGTCGACCGCAAGCGCGGTGACGTGCTCTGGCTCGACAAGCAAGGCAACGTGGTGGGCGATTCCACCAGCACCGTACCGCGCAAGGCCAACTTCAGCGACACCGGGGTGTTCCAGGCCCATTTACACAATGCCGACCTCGGCTTGCTGGTTGGCCCGCCGTTCAAGGCCAGGCTGGGCGACCTGGACTGGTGCATCAGTTTCAGCCGGCGCATCTCCGGCCCCGATGGCGAATTTGCCGGCCTGGTGGCGGGCGCCCTGCGCCTCTCGTACTTCAGCGAACTGTTCAAACGCCTGGACATCGGCGATGACAGCAGCATCAACCTGTTCAATACCGACGGCCAACTGCTGGCCCGCCAGCCCACGCGCCCGCAAGACCCGCTGATCGGCACCCTCTATGCCGAGCGGCCCAACTTCAAGCGCATCCTTGGCGAGCGCAGTGGCAGCTTCACCGCCCGCTCCGCCACCCACGGCACCTCACGCATGTACACCTTCGCCCGCGTGGCCGACTTGCCACTGATCGTGTTGGTGGTGCACTCGGCCGACGAAGTGTTCCAGTCGTGGCGGCGTACCGCAATTGTGGTCGGCGTGGCCACGGGCGTGCTGTGCATGGGCCTGCTCTGGCTGACCTTGTTGCTGGGCCGCGAACTGCGCCGTCGCCACGAGGCCGAGTTGGGCCTGGCGACACTGGCCGCCACCGATAGCCTGACCGGACTGGCCAACCGCCGTCGGCTGGATCAGGTGCTGCGCCTGGAGTGGGCGCGCGCGCAACGCAACCACAAACCGTTGGCGGTGCTGATGGTGGATGTGGACCATTTCAAGGCGTTCAACCAACGCCACGGCCATGCCGGGGGTGACCATGCACTGCGTGAAGTAGCCAAGTGCATCGAGGCCTGCATCAGGCGCCCGGCGGACCTGGCGGCGCGTTATGGTGGGGAGGAGTTTCAGGTGATCTTGCCCGAGACCGATCTGACCGGGGCGCGGCTGCTGGCCGAACGTATTCGCAGCAGCGTGGCGGCGCTGGCGCCGTTTGCCAATGACACCCGCGCAGTGACGGTGAGCATCGGCATAGGCCTGTACGAAGCAGGCCCCCAGCACGATCTGGCGAGCGTACTGGGGGCTGCGGACGAGGCGCTCTACCGGGCAAAGGCCAATGGCCGCAACCGGGTAGAGGGGCCTACGCTTTAGGAACGGGCGCGGGCGGCGTTACGCAGTGCCTTGACCTGGTCGTGGTTACGCTGCACACCTTGCAGCTGTTTTTCCACCAGGGCGTAGCTCGGATCGCTGGCAGCACGGCCCAGTTTGACCAGTTTCTCACGGGCTTCCTTGTAGGCTTTCAGGGCATGGTCCTCGCCCCGCTCGACCTCGTTCAGCACGGCCTCTTCATCCTTGCCGGTGACCATCGCCTTGAGGTTGACCCAGCCACGGTGCAGGTCACCGCTGATGCTGGTGGATGTCTCAGGGTCGCCACCCAGGCGGCGTACTTCGCTTTGCAGCTCGCCGGCGGCGTTGCCACATTCACCGGCGCGCTGGACGAAGAAGGCTTTCAGCTCGGGGTTTTTCACATCATCGGCCGAGGCCTTGAAGCCTTTTTCGCCATCCTTGCTGTATTCGATCAAGTCGTTGAGCACATCGATCACGTCTTTGTTGGGGTTGCTCATGTTCACGAACTCCTTGGCAGGTGATAGTCATCTGTAATGGAGCAGCGTTCGTGCCAACCCTTGTTTTAGAATTAAATCCTTTTAAATCAATTACTTAAATAATAGCCCAGCCATGCTCGAAGCGGCGTTCTGCATGATTGCCGCTTGGGCCTTCGTGCAGATTGCAGTATGGTCGGCGCTTTTCCACAGCCAGGTGCGCCGATGAAACCGGAAACCCTCGAACTGCTGGTCACCCGGACCATGCCCTTTGGCAAGTACCAAGGCCGCATCATTGCCGATTTGCCGGGCGACTACCTGGCCTGGTTTGCGCGCAAGGGCTTCCC
>NZ_JANIAG010000043.1:0-35139 GCF_028682155.1 Pseudomonas sp. 39004 | reverse complement strand
CTGGAAATAAATCTAGAACTATTTTGTTACACGCGCCCCGTAATAGCCTACAGCCAGCTTCACGTTTTCCTACGCCCCAAATGCTGAGCAAGCGGCACCATATACACCGGCACAGGCGACAGCTGAAGCAATCGCACCGCCGTTCGCCCAAGCGGTACATCAACCCCCGCACCTGCACTGTGGCTCCCAAAAATCAGCAGATCGACACTCAGGCGCTGGGCCTGGTCGAGGATCACCTGGGCAGGGTCGCCCTGGCGCACACGCACCGCCTTGATGACAGCCAGGTCCGCCTCTTCACCCAGTTCATCGCGAAAGTTTTCCAGCACGCGTTGTTCGATATTGGCCATGACGGTGGTGACGCCCTGGCTGTGCAACTGGTCCAGCGTCTGTTCATCCAGGTAGCTTTGCAGGAGCGATTCGGCAAACTGCCCCATGGGTTCTACCGCGTGGATCACATACAGCTCTGCATTGAACGTCCGCGCCAGGGCCAAGGCGTGCTGCATGACAAAAGGGGCGTAGACACCGAGGTCGGTGGCGTACAGCATGGAGCGGATCATTCGACCTCCTCGACTGCCGCTGCGGCAGAGCAAGCTTCAGCTTAGCAGCGCGCCGCACGCACGCTTTGCCGTCCGGCGTGCTGCCGGCGCGGGCTGTGCAAGCTTCAGGCGTGCCGGCCAGCGTGGTCGATGAACGACAGTGCCTGGTAAAGCATCTGCATGCGCGGCAAGTTGCAACCTGCCGCTCGCGCCTGTGCCAACGGCTCGGCATAGATAGCCTGAAGCTCCAGCGGACGCTGCTGCGCGTGGTCGTGGTACATGCTTGGCCAGTAGTCGGGCATCCGCTCGGTGATCTGGAACAGATGCTCGGCATAGCCCTCGGGCAGCACGTGGCCGCAAGCAGCGGCACCCTGGACCACCTCGGCCATCAACGCCTGGACCAGCGCCCGGCTGTGCGGGTCGGCCATCAACGGTGTGGTGCTGGCGCCGAGCAACACCGAAAGCCCGTTATAAGGCACGTTCCACACCAGCTTTTGCCAACGCGCCTGGCTCAGGTTATCCATGGCCTGCGAATCGATGCCCGCCGCCTCGAACAACCCCGCCCCCTCCTTCACCAGCGCGGCACCGCCATCGCGGGCAGGCCCGCTGTGATAGCCAAGATTGACCGCCCCCAGCGCCTGATGACGAATCACCCCAGGCGCCTGGCGGTTGACACAAATGAAACACAAGCCGCCGAGCAAGTGCATGTCATCGCGCAAGGCAGGACGCAACTGCGCCTCTACACCCAGGCCATTCTGCAGCAATACCACCCGTGCATCGGGCGCGGCGGCCTGGACGATCAGCGGCGCCAACTGCTCGTTACTGGTGGCCTTGGCCCCCACCAACAGCCAGTCGCATTGCGGCATGTCGGCAGCGCTGACATAAGCCTGAACCTTCATCTGCAAGGTGCCATGCACTGCGCTTTCAAGCATCAGCCCCTGGTCGCGCACCACTTCATACTCACTGCGCAACAGGAAATGCACATCGAAACCGGCCCGCGCCAGCATCAACCCATAAAAGCCGCCGATAGCACCACTGCCAATGATGCCGATACGTGGTTTGCGCGGATGCATGCCAATCTCCAGGTAAATGTCAGTGCGCTTTTTTACACCGGTTGCTGCACCCTGGGCACCCCAATCGCACCACACCACCGCCAGCGTGGGGAAAATCCCTGGGTTGACGGGGTCAAGCCCATTGTCGCGCCCCCCTGTAACGCGCTAAGGTTCGGCTCCCCGCTGCGAACATTCTTGCTGCTGGGCCGCACGGGGATTGCTGGCGGCCGGCACCCGTGACCTGACGAGTAACACGATGGCTGATTTACCGATCGACGACTTAAACGTTGCTTCCAACGAGACCCTGATCACCCCCGATCAGCTCAAGAAGGAAATCCCTCTCAGCGCCAAGGCTCTGCAGACCGTGACTGCCGGCCGCGAAGTGGTGCGCAATATTCTCGACGGCAAGGACCATCGCCTGTTCGTCGTGGTCGGCCCCTGCTCCATCCACGATATCAAGGCTGCCCACGAGTATGCCGAACGCCTGAAGGTACTGGCCGCAGAAGTGTCCGACACGCTGTACCTGGTCATGCGCGTGTACTTCGAAAAGCCGCGCACTACGGTCGGCTGGAAAGGCCTGATCAACGACCCGTACCTGGATGACTCGTTCAAGATCCAGGACGGCCTGCACATTGGTCGCCAACTGCTGCTGGACCTGGCTGAAATGGGCCTGCCGACGGCCACCGAAGCGCTCGACCCGATTTCCCCGCAGTACCTGCAGGACCTGATCAGCTGGTCGGCCATCGGCGCCCGCACCACCGAATCCCAGACCCACCGGGAAATGGCCTCGGGCCTGTCTTCGGCAGTCGGCTTCAAGAACGGCACCGATGGCGGCCTGACCGTTGCGATCAACGCCCTGCAGTCGGTATCCAAACCGCACCGGTTCCTGGGCATCAACCAGGAAGGCGGCGTATCGATCGTTACCACCAAGGGCAACCCTTACGGTCACGTGGTATTGCGCGGCGGCAATGGCAAGCCGAACTACGATTCGGTCAGCGTCGCCCTGTGCGAACAAGACTTGGCCAAGGCCAAGATCAAGGCCAACATCATGGTCGACTGCAGCCACGCCAACTCCAACAAGGACCCGGCCCTGCAGCCGCTGGTGATGGAAAACGTCGCCAACCAGATCCTCGAAGGCAACCAATCGATCATCGGCCTGATGGTCGAGAGCCATCTGAACTGGGGTTGCCAGTCGATCCCCAAAGACCTGAACGAACTGCAATATGGTGTTTCGGTCACCGATGCCTGCATCGACTGGTCCGCCACCGAGAAGACCCTGCGCAGCATGCACGCCAAACTCAAGGATGTATTGCCACAGCGCCAGCGCGGCTGAGCAAAGACGAAAAAAGGGGCCGCGAACGGCCCCTTTTCTTTTATCTAATAGTTCAAGCCTTGCTCGAGTGACGCTGCTGGCGCTCCATGTAGCGTTCTACATAAGAGCACGACGGTATCACCGTGTAGCCCATCTGCTCGGCATACTCCAAGGCCCGCTCGGTCAGTGCTGCGGCAATCCCACGCCCGCGCAGGGCGTTGGGCACGAAGGTGCGATAGATGTCCAGCGTCTGCTTGCCCAGGTCCATGTACGTCAGATAGGCACGATGACCGTCCACGTTGGTCTCGAACTGATGACCGGCCTGGTCATGGTGGATGGTCAGCGCTTCGCTCATCACTACTCCTCGCAGGTCTTCTCGGCAGACCCATACCTTAACCGATGGTGGTTGATCCGGCACAGAACCTCTACGCCACCTGTTGCCCCTTGGACCGCAAGGCGCTTGCAATGGTTCTGCCCCCGGCACTCACAAGATAGTAGGCGCGGCAGGCGGGATTGCTCAAGGTAGCAGCGGTTAAAAATGGCGAAAAACGGGGTTAAATCGACTCTTCCCGGTACGCCAACAGAAGCCGGATGTTCTAGCCCTTAAGACGCAGAAGGACAGTCAAAGTCACCGTTAGTTCAACAAAAAAGTTCCCGTACTACAACCGCTTGCGATCCCTGAACGTTTTTTTCACAAAAGCGTCGCAATGCGTGTCGGCGTGACCTGGCGCAACATTTTTTTTGCAGTTCTTGCGCTCAGTCAGTTTACTTACTACAAGTAATGGGTACTATGTACGCCGGCCAGTTTCTCTATTCCGAGAGATGGCTCTTTAATAGAAAGTCCTTGAAGGGGAACACGATGAACAACGTTCTGAAATTCTCTGCTCTGGCTCTGGCCGCAGTTCTGGCTACCGGTTGCAGCAGCGTATCCAAAGAAACCGAAGCTCGTCTGACTGCGACTGAAGACGCAGCAGCTCGCGCTCAATCTCGTGCTGACGAAGCCTACCGTAAGGCTGACGACGCACTGGCAGCCGCTCAGAAGGCTCAGCAGACCGCTGACGAAGCCAACGAGCGCGCTCTGCGTATGCTGGACAAAGCCAGCCGCAAGTAATAGTCCTCACGGATTGTTATGAAGCCGACCCACTTGTGGGTCGGCTTTTTTATTGCCGTTCGACACGCAGCGCACATACGAAAAGGCCTGCACTAAGGCAGGCCCTGGGCAGGTCGCGAAACCTTACTGCAATTCGGGCGGAATGCTCGTCACCATCGGTGCAGTACCCTGATTGTCGACCGGCACGGCGATCTCGACAGGCATGCCATCTTCGGCAGCGACCACGTCGCGCACCATATCCCAGTTCATCCGCAGGTTGTTCGCCAGGTCTTCACGCTTGAGCAAGGCATTGATGACCGCAGTGTGTTTGTCCACGACTGACGGGTTGCCCTGATCGTCCAGCGGAGTGTGCGCTTCCAGATAGACCTTGCCGGCACTGATACCGAACTTGTAGGGCTCGTTGATGATGCGTACCGGCGTACCGACCGGGACCATTTTCGACAGTTCGAGTACGTTGTTGTTGAGCATACGGAAGCAACCATGACTGGTACGCATGCCAATACCAAACTTCTTGTTCGAACCGTGAATCAGGTAACCCGGTACACCCAGGGTAAACTTGAAAGGCCCCAGCGGGTTGTCTGGGCCGGCAGGCACCACTGTCGGCAGGATATCGCCGTCGGCAGCATGCTCGGCACGGATAGAGGCCGGCGGGGTCCAGGTCGGATTCGGGGTCTTGGCGGTAATCTTGGTGTTGGCGATCGGCGAACCCCACCCTTCACGACCGATACCCAGCGGGAAGGTATGCACCACGCTCTCCCCTTTCGGGAAGTAATACAGGCGGTACTCGGCAAGGTTGATGACGATGCCTTCGCGCGGGCCGGGCGGCAGCACATAGCGGGTCGGCAGGATGATCTCGGTGCCGGCACCCGGCAACCAGGGGTCGACACCCGGGTTGGCGGCGATCATTTCCAGGTAGCCAAGGTCGTTGGCGGTACCGATGTCGGCGAACGTGTCTTCGTACTTGGCCTTGATCACCTGCACCTGGCCGACAATGTCTTCACCGGGGGGTGGCAGTGGCAGTTCCAGCGCAGCAGCGGGGCCCGCTACCAGCAGGGCGGCCAGGGACAGGCTACGGGTGACGGCAGGAAAGCGCGGCAACATCCGGTAAATCCTTCGAAAGGTGGGTCAAGAGGATCGATTGTACACCCGCACCGATGCAAGCGGGAGGCATTGGCGGTATGCAAGCGTTTCAGATGATGAAAGGTGTGACAGTTTGCGCGTCAAAGCTGCGGCCACACCGGGCGCATGCCGCGCCGCTGGGCGTCGAGAATGGCACGGCACAGCGCGCACAGACGGTTGTCGCGGTAGATCGAGCGCTGCACGCCCGACCAGCGCGGCTGCGCGGGCAGCAGGCCGCCACACAAGGTACGGTCGACCGGCACGCCAAGCTCAAGCTGGCGAGCGGCCAGGTGGACGCGGATTTCCTGGCAGGCAAACAGGTCGAGCTGTTCGTCAGGCTCGATCAGTTGGTAGGCATAAAGGGACCAGGCAGGGCGCGGCATCGGGGGCTCTCGAAACGGGGGGCGCAACCTTAGCCGAAACCCGCCCCCGTTTAAAGCGTCACAGCAAGGGTTTTATCTGCGGCCAGGCATTTTCCAGCAAGCGCTGCTGGGCACCTTGCGCCGGATGGATGCCATCGGCCTGCATCAGCTCCGGCACGCCCCCTACACCCTCCAGGAAAAAAGGCACCAATGGCACCTGTTTCTCTGCCGCCAACTGCTCATACACCTGGGCAAACGCCGTGGTGTAGCGCACGCCATAATTGGGCGGCAGGCGCATGCCCAGCAGCAGCACCTTGGCACCTGCCTGCCGAGCGCTCTCGATCATCGAAGCAAGATTTTGTTGCAATTGCTGCGGCGGCTGCCCGCGCAGCCCGTCATTGCCGCCCAACTCCAGCACCACCACGGCCGGCTTGTGCGCTGCAAGCAGCGCCGGCAGCCGCGCCTGGCCTCCGGCGCTGGTGTCACCACTGATCGAGGCATTGACCACCTGATCATCGAAACCTTCGTCCTTGAGCCGGGTCTGCAACAAAGAGACCCACCCCAGGCGGCTATCCAGGCCAAAACCGGCGCTGATACTATCGCCAACCACCAGCACCGTTCCCGCCGTGGCGCTCTGGGCCAGGCAATACAAGGCCAGACCGGCACTCAACCACCACATTCGCATTGGATTCTCCATGGGCCCCAGCATTCTCGTTGCGCAGAACCTTAGCAAAGTGGTCCCCAGCGCGGAAGGCGACCTGACCATCCTCCACGCACTTTCCCTCGACCTCGCCCAGGGCGACAGCCTGGCCATCGTCGGCGCTTCGGGCTCAGGCAAGTCGACCTTGCTCGGCTTGCTGGCCGGCCTCGACCGCCCCAGCGCCGGCAAGGTCATCCTCGCCGGGCACGACCTGGGGCCACTGGACGAAGACCAACGCGCCCGTGTGCGCGCCGAGCATGTCGGGTTCGTGTTCCAGTCGTTCCAGCTGCTCGACAGCCTCAACGCACTGGAGAATGTCATGCTGCCGTTGGAGCTCGACGGGCGCCGCGATGCCCGCGAGCACGCCCGCACCCTGCTCGAACGGGTTGGCCTGGGCAAGCGCCTGAGCCACACGCCGCGCCAGCTGTCCGGCGGTGAGCAACAGCGGGTGGCCATCGCCCGCGCCTTCGCCGCACAACCTGCCGTGCTGTTCGCCGACGAGCCCACCGGCAACCTCGACAGCCATACCGGCGAGCGCATCAGCGACCTGCTGTTCGAATTGAACAAGGAGCGTGGCACCACCCTGGTGCTGGTCACCCATGACGAGCGCCTGGCCCGCCGCTGCCGGCGCCTGATCCGCCTGGACGCGGGGCGCCTGGTAGCCCCCGTGGAGGTCTGAGCCCGATGACCAGCATGCCCTTCTCCCGACTGTGCGGCCTGGCATTACGCCAGTTGCTGCGCGACATCCGCGCCAGCGAAGTGCGCGTGCTGTTCTTTGCCCTGCTGGTAGCCGTAGCCGCCAGCACCGCAATCGGTTACTTCGGCGCCCGACTCAACGGCGCCATGCAATTGCGCGCCAGCGAGTTCCTCGGCGCCGACCTGGTGTTGCAGGGCAGCTCACCGGCCCGCGACGAGCAGATCAGTGCAGGCACATCACTCGGTTTGCGCCACGCACAGGTGGTCGAGTTCACCAGTGTGGTGGGCGGCGATGGCGGCATCCAGTTGTCCAGCGTCAAGGCCGCCGACGGCGCCTACCCCTTGCGCGGGCAAGTCCGCAGCGCCGCAGCACCCTATGCCGAAGAAACCCCCGGCGGTGGCCCGGCGCCCGGCGAGGCCTGGGTAGAACCGAGGTTGCTGGCCGCGCTGGGGCTGTCGATCGGCGACAGCATCGATGTGGGCATGAAAACCCTGCGCATGAGCCGTGTACTGACCTACGAACCGGACCGCGCCAATGATTTCTACAGCCTGACCCCTCGGGTAATGATGAACCTCACGGACCTGCAGGCGACCGGGGTGATCCAGCCCGGCAGCCGGGTGACCTACCGTGACCTGTGGCGCGGCGACATCGACGCACTGGCCCAGTATCGCCAGGCCGTGGAAAAAGACCTGGCGGCCAGCCAGCGCCTGCGCGACACCCGCGATGGCAACCGGCAGATCGGTGGCGCCTTGAGCAAGGCCGAGCGCTATCTGAACATGGCCAGCCTGGTGGCGGTACTGCTGGCCGGCGTTGCCGTGGCCATGTCGGCCAGCCGCTACGCCGCGCGGCGCCTGGATGCCAGTGCGCTGCTGCGCTGCCTTGGCCTGTCCCGACGGCAAGCGCTGGGCCTGTACTGCCTGCAACTGGCCATGCTTGGCCTGGTGGCGGCCGTGGCAGGCGCCCTGCTCGGCTGGCTGGCACAGCTGGGCCTGTTCCGGCTGCTGCATGGCCTGCTGCCGAGTGTGGTGCCACCGGGCGGCATCTTGCCGGCGCTCGCCGGTATGGGCACCGGGCTGGTGGCCCTTGCTGGCTTCGCCTTGCCGCCGCTCGCCGCGCTCGGCCAGGTGCCGCCGCTGCGCGTGTTGCGCCGCGACCTGCTGCCGGTGCCGCCCAGCAGTTGGCTGGTGTATGGCGCTGCCTTGCTGGCCTTGGGCCTGATCATGTGGCGCCTGAGCCTCGACCTGCTGCTGACGTTCGCACTGCTGGGCGGCGGCCTGGTCGCCGCCGTGGTACTCGGCGGCCTGTTGCTGCTCGGGCTCCGCAGCCTGCGCCAACTGCTGGTCGGCGCACCGCTGGCCTGGCGCCTGGGGCTGGGGCAGCTGTTACGCCACCCCTTGGCAGCCGCTGGCCAGGCACTGGCATTTGGCCTGATCCTGTTGGCCATGGCGCTGGTTGCACTGCTGCGCGCCGAACTGCTCGACACCTGGCAGGCGCAACTGCCCAAGGACGCGCCGAATCACTTTGCCCTGAACATCCTGCCAGATGATCGCGCACCGTTCGCCCAGCGCCTGCAGCAGGTCAATGCGGCCTCGGCGCCGCTATACCCGGTGACACCCGGCCGCCTGATCCAGATCAACCAGCAACCGGTGCAACAGATCGTCAGCAAGGACTCTGCCGGCGAGCGGGCCGTACAACGCGACCTCAGCCTGACCTGGGCCGCCGAGCTGCCTGACGGCAACGCGCTGACTGCGGGCGACTGGTGGCAGGCGCTGCCTTCCGGCGATGAGGTGCCCGGTGTATCGGTCGAGGCGGAACTGGCCACCAGCCTGAAGCTGCAACTGGGCGACCTGCTGACCTTCGACATCGGTGGCCAGCAACGCCAGGCCCGGGTCAGCAGCCTGCGCAGCGTGCACTGGGACAGTTTCCAGCCGAACTTCTACATGATCTTCCAGCCTGGAACGCTGCAGGGGTTACCCACCACTTACCTCACCAGTTTCTACCTGGCCCCAGGTCATGACCTGGATGTGGTCGCCCTGTCCCGGGCCTTCCCGGCAGTGACCATCCTTCAGGTCGACGCCTTGCTTGATCAACTGCGCAGCATCCTCGCCCAAGTCACCCTGGCGGTCGAGTATGTACTGTTGTTCGTGTTGGCGGCGGGGCTGGCCGTGCTGTTCGCCGGCTTGCAGGCAACGCTCGACGAACGCATCCGCCAGGGCGCCTTGCTGCGTGCGCTGGGTGCGGCGCGGCCGTTGCTGGTCAAGGCGCGGCGTATCGAGTTCGGCCTCTTGGGCGCGGCCAGCGGGCTACTGGCCGCACTCGGTTGCGAGCTGATCACGCTGGTGCTGTACCGCTACGCCTTCGACCTGCAGTGGCACCCACACCCATGGCTGCTGGTACTGCCACTGGCGGGGGCAGTGCTGGTGGGTGGCGCTGGGGTGCTGGGCACACGGCGGGCGCTCAATGCCAGCCCGTTGACGGTGTTGCGGGAGGGGTAAGAAACACAGTGAATGGCCGCTACAGGCAATCGCCGATCATTGCCCGTAGCGAATGCTGTTCACGTACCACGCCGCATCCCCGGTCGGGGTCTTCACCACCACCTCATCGCCCTCCTCCTTCTTGAGCAAGGCCCGGGCCATGGGGGAGTCGATCGAGATGTAGTCGTTGCGCCCATAGATTTCGTCATACCCGACGATGCGAAACTTCTTGGTCTCACCGTCGTCGTTCTCGATCTCGACCCAAGCGCCGAAAAACACCTTGCCCTCCTGCTCCGGCGAATAAGCCACTACCTTTACATCTTCAAGGCGTTTACGCAGGTACCGCACCCGACGGTCGATCTCGCGCAACAGCTTCTTGTTGTACTGGTAGTCGGCATTCTCGCTGCGATCGCCAAGCGAAGCCGCCCAGGCGACCTTCTGGGTGATCTCGGGGCGGTACACGCGCCACAGGTGATCCAGCTCCTTTTTCAGGGCCTCATGACCTTCGGTGGTGATGATATTGGTGCTCAACAGCACTCTCCTCAACGGCGGGTAATCAGGCCTTGGCGAGCAATGCGGGTGAGATGGCCGATGACTTCGGCGGCCTCGGCAGAGGCCGGCGCCTGTATCACCGCCAGGTCGAAACGGTCGTTGCCGTACTGCGCAAGGTGGCAGCAGGTTTCGGTGAACTGGATGAGAAAGGCACGGGCCTGGCCTTTACGACGCGAAAGCCCTTCAAGGTGACGCAAAAGAGTGGGTTGATGCTGGCCACCGAGCAGGATGCGCGGTGTGCGGGAAGCCTGGTTGGCAGGCAAAGGGCTCAAACAGACACTGGTACGTGGGCAACTCATGGCGCTTCTCTCAGCCTCGCGATTCCCGCTGGGCAGCGGTGGGAGGCGTCACCGAACCAGCGCTTTAGCGGTATTTCGGATGACCGGAGGGCCTTTCCTGCGCCCCGCAAGTAGCTGTTTAAATCGGCGCAGGCGGTATGCTAGAGCTACAAGCGCGAAGTTACAAGCCTCACGCTGCATTGCTCAGCGCTTGGCCACCCGCTCCAGCAGGGCACGCTCGCGGTTGAACGCCAGGAAGTACTTGTTGACGCTGTTGACGAAATTGACCGGGCCCATGCCGACCTGCTCCATGGCAATGCGCTCGGTCTGGAAAAACCACTGGTTGCCGTTGAGCCCACGCCGGCGCGCTTCGGCACGCATCGCCTGGACCCGCTCGGGCCCCAGGTTGTAAGCCGCCAGCACGAACGCCATGCGCTCGCGCTCGTTGATCTGTGGGCTGGCAAAGAACTTGCGTCGGATCAACGCCAGGTAGCGGGCACTGGCCTGTACATTGCCGTCCACCGTGGCGGTATTGCTCACCCCTACCCGCTGGGCGGCCGAAGGGGTGATCTGCATCAGGCCATGGGCCCCGCCTGTGCCGCGCGCAGCGGGGTTGAGTGTCGACTCCTTGAAGGCCAGTGCGGCCAGGTTGAGCCAGTCGATCTGCTGCGCCTTGCCATGCTTCTGCAGCACCGCACGCACCGCACTGAGGCGTTGGCGATCCTTGCTCGCCAAGGGGTTGTGTACCCGGTACTGGCGGCGGTAGATACGCTCGAACGCGGCGTCCTGGTTGTCCGGCGCGCGATAACCCTGAAGGAAGCGATCGACCGCGGCCAGCAATTGCGGCGCATCGCGCCCTACATACCAGCGCATGGCTTGCGGCGAGCCCAGGTGCACACGGCTGTCCAGGCGCAGACGCGGCATCACCCTGGCCCACCGCCGGGCAATCGGGCGCTCTACCACGGTCAGGTGGTAGATGCCGGCCTGCACCATCTCCAGCACATCCTCCACCGCCAGGGTCGAATCGACCCACTCCACCTTGATCGGCGCGCGCTTGCGCAGGGCCAGTTGCTGGTTCACCTGCTGGATCACCGGGCCGGCAGCACTGGCGCTGGTCAAGGCCACAGTGCGCCCGGACAACTGCTCGACATGGCTGAAGCTGCGCTCCCCCTTGCGCCCGACCAGCAACAAGGGCACTTGGTCCAGCACCGGCGCGCTGCTGTTGACACCGCGCACTACCACCGGGTCGAGCAGTTCACCGGGCGCCGCCAGGTCGCCCTCGCCGCGCTGCAACGCACCCAGCAACTGCTCCTTGGCCCGAGGGATAAGCTTCAGCTGAATCTGCTGCCCGTCACCGGCACGCGCATTCAGGTAATGCTCGAGCGCACGCAGGCGGTAGTATTCGATGCCGACCGGCTCGCCCTTGACCTCACCAGAGCTGTTGCGGCTTTGATTGACCAACACCCGCAACACCTTGCTCGCCCGAACCTGCTGCAGGTCGCGCAGCTTGCTGGGCGGGATGTTCTGCTGCGGCCCCGGCAGGCGTGCATGGGCAGCACCGGCCGTGGTCAGCCCAAGCATCAGCAGGAAGGTCAGCAGGTATCGCAGCATGCGAAAACGAGTCCGAGGTCGGTGGGCGGCACGCATGTGGCATGGCCGCCTGGTGATAAATGACGGCAGAAGACCACGGCAACCGCATGAAGTTCTTGGATTTTTCCGAGAAACGCGGATTTTGCTATGCTGGCCGCCCCGCGGCACGAGGTAGCACCATGCAACTGATCGATATCGGCGTCAACCTGACCAACAGCAGTTTCCACGACCAGCAGGCCGCCATCGTCGAGCGCGCCATCGAGGCCGGCGTGGCGCAAATGGTACTGACCGGCACCAGCCTTGCGGTCAGCGAACAGGCACTGGAGCTGTGCCAGCAGCTGGATGCGGCCGCTGAACACCTGTTCGCCACGGCGGGCGTCCACCCCCACGATGCCAAGTCCTGGGACGCTGGCAGCGAGCGGCAACTGCGCCAATTGTTGAATGAGCAACGGGTGCGCGCAGTCGGTGAATGCGGCCTGGACTTCAACCGCGACTTCTCCCCTCGCCCTCAGCAGGAAAAGGCCCTGGAGGCACAGCTGACGCTCGCGGCCGAACTGGGCTTGCCCGTGTTTCTGCACGAACGCGACGCCAGCGAGCGCTTGCTGGCCATCCTCAAGGACTACAGGGACCACTTGACCGGCGCTGTGGTGCATTGCTTCACCGGCGAGCGCGAGGCGTTGTTCGCCTACCTGGACCTGGACCTGCACATCGGCATCACCGGCTGGATTTGTGACGAGCGTCGTGGGACGCACCTGCACCCGCTGGTCGGCAATATCCCTGAAGGGCGCCTGATGCTGGAGAGCGATGCGCCTTACTTGCTGCCGCGCAGCCTGAGGCCCAAGCCGAAAAGCGGCCGTAACGAACCGGCGTTTCTGCCGGAAGTGTTGAGGGAGTTGGCGCTGCACCGGGGCGAGTCGATGGAACACACGGCAACCCATACCACCGCGGCGGCACGGGCATTCTTTCGGCTGAGCTAAGCCTGCATCGGGCCCCGTCGATACAGGCACCTCGGTTTTTTCTTGATACACATCAAGAACGGCTCTGGCGGGCGCGGGCACAATGATGGCACCTTGCCAATATTGTTTCCGCTCAACTCAGAGAAGACCTGCCCATGGGTGCCTGGCTTAGCAATGTTTCCCTGAAGTACAAATTCTGGGCCGTCAACGCGGTGGCCTTTGTCACGACCCTTTTGCTGGTGCTGTACGCCGTGCATCTGGAGCAGCGTGCCCGCGCGGACGCCGCTCAGGCCCAAGCGGCGGCACAGGCCCAGCTGTTGGCAGCGTGGCCCGTCGGGCAAACGCTGCCCCGCCAGGCCAATGTCATCACCTGGCTGCCAGGCCAGACCCCGACCTTTGCCGGCGAACCGCTGGAGGCCCTGCGCGACGCCCAGGGCTGGGTCGCACTGCCCGCTGCCTGGCTGCTTGGCGATAACCCCCTGCGCGGCGCCCAGGTGCTGCGCAACGGCGATCAGCATCTGGCCGTGCTGGCCCAGTCGCCGAGCGTACGCCAGGTGTTCTTCGAACGTTTCACCAACTATGCCGTGTGCGTGCTGATACTGATGCTGGCCATGCTTGGCGCCTCGCAGTTGCTGATCCGCTTCTTGCTCAGCCAGCTCAACACCCTCAAGGACGTCATGCTCCATGTGGAGAAGACCGGCGACCTGTCGGCACGCGTACCCCTGGCGTGCGGCGACGAAGTCGGCCAGATGGCGGGCGCCTTCAACGCCATGCAAGGCACCTATCACCGCGTGGTCAGCACTGTGGCCCACACCGCCGCACAGCTCGACGCCGGCGCCGCACGCCTGGCGGCGAGCATGAATGACGTACGCCACGGCATGCTCGGCCAGCAGAGCGAGACCGACCAGGCCGCCACGGCCATCAACCAGATGTCGGCCACTGTGCACCATATCGCCCAGCATGCCGGCGCCACACGCGACCTGTCGCAGACCGCAGATACCCTGGCCGGCAGCGGCCAGGAGGTCGTCAGCCGCGTTCAGGACTCGATTTCCGGGCTGTCCAGCGGCGTGCAGCAGACCGCCGAGATGATCCGCCAACTGGCCGAGGACAGCCAGAAGATCAATGGCGTGGTCGGGGTGATCCACAGCATTGCCGAACAAACCAACCTGCTGGCACTCAATGCGGCCATCGAAGCAGCCCGTGCCGGTGACTTGGGCCGTGGCTTCGCGGTAGTCGCCGATGAGGTACGCAACCTGGCCAAGCGCGTGCAGACGTCCACGGACGAAATCACCACCATGGTCTCGGCGCTTCAGTCCGGCACCCGCGATGCGGTGGAGTTCATGCAGGAGAGCTCCTACAAGGCTGACGATTGCGTCCGGCAGGCCCAGGCAGCTGGCGCAGCGCTGGCCGAGATCACCGGTGCGGTTGCGCAGATGCGCGAAAGCAACACCCAGATCGCCGTGGCTGCCGAACAGCAGAGCCAGGTGGCCGAAGAAATGAACCGGGCAGTGGTGAGTATCCGCGACGTCACCGAACACACCGTGCAACAGACCGTCGGCTCGGCCACCACCAGCAACGAACTGGCGACGCTGGCCGGTGAGCTGAACAAGGTGATAGGCCAGCTCAAGCTATAGCCCTCATTTACAGTCACGATAGCCAGCCTCGATTGGCCCCCTGCCGGGGGCCGCACTAAGCTTTGGACATGACCGAGAGGACCTGCCCATGAGCAAACGCCTACCCAACCTACCCGCCTGGCAATGGCGCGGCTACCACCATAATCACCGTCACCCGGCCAACCTTGTACTGCACCTGATCGCCGTGCCGCTGTTCATTCTCGGCGCACTGCTGGTGCTGTCCGGCCTGTTCGCCCTGGACCTGGGCCAGATCGCCGTGGGCGTCATCTCCCTGATTGCCGGCCTGGGCCTGCAGCGCCACGGGCATCGCCTCGAAGCCGAACAACCAGAGCCATTCGCCAACCGCAAAGACGCCGTACAGCGACTGCTGACCGAGCAGTTCATCACCTTTCCACGCTTTGTGCTAAGCGGCGCCTGGTGGCGTGCCTGGCGCGAGCGGCACAAGCATCGCCGCTGACCCTGCCGCCCGTTACGGCTACGCGAAAACCGTCACCGTCTGCCGGCTCAACGCCAGCAACTCGCCCTCTGCGGACCACAGCGCGGCGGCGGCATGCCCATAACCCTCACGTGCGTGCTCGGTCTCGACGCAATAGCGGCACCAGTCGAGTGTCGACAACTGCGGTATGGGCTGGATGAATTCGATCGTCCAGGTCAGTGTGCTGCCCGCCGCCGGCCGCTTCAGGTGCGGCAACAGACTGGGCGGCCAGGCATCTACCAGTGCCAGCAGGTGAGCCTCGTTCAACGGCTCGTCAGCGATGTCGCGCAGCCGTACCCAGCCCCCCATCTGCCGCGAATCGTTGCCACTGAACGGCAGCCCACCAACCGCCCAACGCAGGGCTACATGGCGCATGAACTCTGGGGTCACACCTTTGATGCAGGGAAGCTCAGGGGCAGCCTGCTCCAGCGGCTTCATGGCAACCGCAGCCTTGGCCGGGACCTCGACCTGCGAGGAGCGCCCCGCACCGAAATTGCCCTGCACCAGGGTGACGACCTGCCCCTCCTGCACCGCGCGGCCAAGCAAGGTACTGACCGCTTTGCCCTCACGCAGCACGTCGACCTCGAAACGGATCGGCACGTCAGCCGCAGCAGGCGCCACGAAGCTGATGGCCAAAGAGCGCACAGGCCGATCATCGGCAAGCTTCAGGCGCATCGCTTCATACACCATGGCGGCCATGAGCCCGCCGAAAGCCGCGCGGCCCTGGGCCCATGACGCCGGCACCGAAACCGATTCAGGGTTGGCTCGAACGGCTTCGAGCAATTGGGTGAAGTTCATGGCAGGTGGGCTCCTGTGCCGTGGTGATCCGGGGCACGCCATTCACGTGCCCTGCATCAGGACATACTAACCAGCCACTTGGCACCGTTCAGCCCGCATATCGGTCATTTGCCGGGCTGACGCTGCTTCAACGCCACCTGCAAGGCATCCAGCGCAGCATCGGATTTGCCTGCGGCCTCCTGCAACTGCTGCTGCCAATCGAGTTTGCACACTGCCAGGTCGGCGTCCTCGCGCGCTTGCAACAACCACTGCAGACGGTCATGCCACGTACCCAGATCGCTCTGTGCCTGCTTCAACAGGCGTTGCAGTTTTTTCCCGGCATGCTCGAGTTGCGGGTAGGCCTCGTCGCCATAGCGTGCCCGCTTGATCAACAACCGTAGCCGATGCCGATCGTGGGCGGGGTCCGCCAATGCCTTGCGCAGCTTGCGCCATTGCTTGTCCAGGCGTTTGTCGATGCGCTTGCCCAGCGCATCCACCAGGCCTTCGCGATCAGCCGCACGCAGGAACAACGGAAATGCATCGACGATCGCCAACAGACGGGCCAGCTGCGCACTGCTCGCGACCCTGGCAAAGGTCTTGCCCCGCCCCGCCAGCCGTCGCTGCGCCGCCTCGTTCAAGCCCCGCCCGAACAATTCGGCCGCCAGCACCTCGCGGTCACGCAGCGGCGTCGTCAACGTCCCCAGGGCCTTGGCTGCGCCTTCCAGTTGTTCGACCCCAGGCAACCCCCGCAGCGGCCGCAGCAGGCTGCGCAAGCGCCGTACAGCAATGCGCAGGTCATGCAATGCCTCGCTGTCGGTATCGGCGGCAAGGCGCTCACGGCAGGCCAGCAGGCGCACCTGCAAGGCCAGTATCTGTGACACCACGTGATCGAGCATGGCAGACATGGGACGCTCCTCGGTCAGCGGCCAGCGCGCGACTCACGAATGTAGAAACGCGCCTTCTCGGCCTTCTTGGTGCAACCTTCGAACCCCTCGAACTGCTGCTGGGTCTTGGCGCCGGTCAGCAGCGACAAGGCCTTGGAATAACTGACAGTACCGGCGAAACCCTCGGCCTTGGCCAGGTCGAGCTCCTTCCAGGCGGCATCCAGCTGGGTTGCGCAGCTGTCACGGTAGGCCGTCTTGCCCGCACAGCCAGCAAGGGCCAGGGCAATCAGTGGAAGGCAGATCCAGGCTTTCATCGGTAATTCCTCAAAGTGAAAAGAGTGGCTGTTCGACGCACCTGCAATAGAAAAGTGCCCGCCAAGGCGCTTTGCTTAGCGTAGATCAGCGCGGTGTACATTGAAGCACAGGCAGCAATGGGTGCATTGTTAAACCATGGTTGCACAGGCCGAGGGAAAATCATGAGTAAACGCGTTGCGCTGGTACTGGGATCGGGGGGTGCCCGAGGGTATGCACACATCGGTGTGATCGAAGAAATCGAACGACGCGGCTACGACATCGCCTGCGTCGCCGGCTGCTCCATGGGGGCGGTGGTGGGTGGCATCTATGCCGCCGGCAAACTCGAAGAGTACCGCAACTGGATCGAAAGCCTGGACTACCTGGACGTCCTGCGCCTGGTCGATGTCAGCTTCCGCCTTGGCGCGATCCGGGGTGACAAGGTGTTCGGCCAGATCCGCAAGATCGTCGGCGAGATCAACATCGAGCAGTTGCGCATCCCCTACACCGCAGTGGCCACCGACCTTACCAACCAACAGGAAATCTGGTTCCAGGAAGGGTGCCTGCACCAGGCCATGCGCGCTTCTGCAGCAATCCCCAGCCTGTTCACACCGGTGATGCAAGGCAACCGCATGCTGGTCGACGGTGGCATTCTCAACCCGCTGCCGATCGTGCCGGTGGTGTCCAGCCACTGCGACCTGATCATTGCGGTCAACCTCAACGCCACCAACCAGAAGCAGTACCAATTGCCGGTGATCGAACGCCCGGCGGCATTCAAGATGCGCTTCGATTCGCTGCTCAGCTCACTGGGTTCACGCCTGCCCTTCCGTCGCAAGCCGGCGGAAGAGCTGATACGTATCGAACAGGAGATCGTTGCCGAAGGGCTGGCGCCGCCCAGCCCGTGGCTGGCAGGTACTGCAGACCCGGAAGGCCAGCAGCCTGCGGCGGCCCCCGAACGTGAAGGCGCACCCAAGTCTGCTACCGGGTCATTCATCATCGACAACGTGGGGCCTGCGTCGCTGCTGGACCTGATCAACCAAAGCTTCGAAGTGATGCAGACGTCGCTGGCGCAATACAAGATTGCAGGGTACCCGCCCGATGTACTGATCAACGTACCCAAGCGCGTGTGCCGGTTCTTCGAGTTCTACAAGGCACCGGAGCTGATTGCCCTGGGTCGGGAGATTGCGCGGGATACGCTGGACAATTATGAAGGGGTGAAGCGGTAGAGGGCCGCTCAGGCCAGAAACAAGACAGGCCGCATTACGCGGCCTGTCTTGTCATGCAACGATCACTCAGTAACGGGTGATATCAGCATTGGCTTCCAACTGCTTGCGGTAGGCAGCGAAGTCCTGCTGGCCGGCACGCGAAGCGAGGTAGCGGCGAATCTGCTGCTTCTCTTCGTCGGTGGCCGCAGCGCCTTCGTTGACCCCTTTGAGCTGCAAGACCACCAGGCTGCCATCGCCCAGCACCACACTGGTGTAGACCGGCTTGTCCTTGGCCTGCGGCTTGCCCAGGCGGAACACTGCCTGCAGCTCGGCCGGGTCGATACCGTCCTCACCACGGGTCACTGCCTCGTAGGTTTTCCAGCCCTGCCCCTCCTGGACGCTGTCAGCGGCAATGGAGCCATCACGCAGGCCGGCAATCAGCTTGTCCGCCTTGGTCTTGAGCTCGGCTGTCGCCTTCTCCTTGGCCAGGTGTTCGCTGATGTTCTTGGCCACGGCTTCCAACGGCAGCTGTTCCGGCTTGCGGTGCTCTTTGACGCGCAGCACCACGGTGGTTTCCGGATCGAGCTCGATGGCGGTGCTGTTGGCAGCCTCCTCCAGCACTTCCTCCGAGAACGCCGCCTGAACCACCGCACGGTTGGCAGTGATACCTTCGCCACCCTCACGGCCGAACGCGGCGGAGGTGTGTACCTTCAGGTTCAGGTCCTGGGCAGGCTGAGCCAGGTCGGAAGCCTCGTAGGCGGCATCCTGCAACTGCTTGCTGGCGTCGACGTAGCGCTGTTCGACCAGCGGGATCTTCAAGTCACGGGTCAGCTTGTCCTTCAGGCTGGCGAAACTTGGTACTTGCGGCGCCTCGACACCCAGCAGCTTGATCAGGTGGTAACCGAACTCGGTGCGCACCGGGGCCGATACCTGGCCATCTTTCAACTGGTACAAGGCATCTTCAAAGGCCGGGTCGTACACGCCAGGGCCGGCGAAGCCGAGGTCACCACCCGTGGTGGCCGAGCCTGGGTCCTGGGAGAACTCCTTGGCCAGTGCGGCGAAGTCTTCACCCTTGGCCAGGCGCTGTTCGATCTCTTCGGCACGGGCCTTGGCCTGGGCGTCGGTGACCTTGTCGTTTACCTCGATCAGAATGTGCGCGGCATGGCGCTGCTCGGCAAGGTTGGCGATCTCTTTCTCGTACTGGGCCTTGAGCTCGTCATCACTGACCTTGACCTGGTCAAAGAACACCGACTTCTTCAGCTCGATGTAATCGATGACAACCTGGTCAGGCGACATGAATTCCTTGGCGTGCTGGTCGTAGTGCGCCTTGACCTCTGCTTCGCTGACCTTGACCGCGGCCGGGTCGGCCTTGAAGGTCAGGGAGGCGAAATCGCGGGTCTGCTTCTCCAGGCGCGCGAACGCCTCGACCTGCTTGTCAGTGACGAAGCTGCTGCCGGCAAGGCCGGTACGCAGTTGGCCGATGAGCATTTCCTCGGCAAGCATGTCGCGGAATTGCAGGCGGCCATAACCCATCTGGCGAATGACCTGGTCGAAACGATCGGCGTTGAATTTGCCGTCAACCTGGAACTCCGGAGTCTGCAGGATCACTTGATCCAGCGCGGCCTCGGAGAAGGCGAACTTGGCGTCTTCGGCGCCCTGCAACAGCAGCTTGCGAGTGATCAGGCCCTTGAGCGCCTCATCACGCAGCAGCTTGTCATCCAGCAGCGCGGGGTCGAAATCCTTGCCCAACTGTTGCATCAGCTGGCGGCGCTGCATGTCGGCCGCCTGGCTCAGCTCGTTCTGGCTGATGGTCTGGCCGTTCACCTTGGCGGCGTCCTGGCTATGGCTGGCAGCCTGGAAAATGGCCTCGAAGCCGGTCAACGCCATCAACACGACGATAAGGCCGATGATGGTCTTGGCAATCCAACCTTGTGAATTGTCCCTGATATTTTGCAGCATGCGTCCCCCAGAAACGGCTGTACCACTGCGTCGACAACCGCGGAGCGTGGGTAGAATCCTGATAAAAGAAAGGCGCATCCGAGGATGCGCCTTTTCTTAGCAAACGTGTCAGGCGGGAACGTTTGCGACCCGCCTCACGTGCTCGAACCTGGCCAGGCCGGGTCCGGCTGAAAGAGACGACTTAGTTGACGGCGTCTTTCAGGCCTTTGCCAGCCTTGAAGCCTGGAACCTTGGCGGCTTCGATCTTGATAGCCTTGCCAGTTTGAGGGTTACGGCCAGTACGCTCGGCGCGATCCTTGACCGAGAAGGTACCGAAGCCAACCAGAACGACGTCGTCGCCTGCTTTCAGGGCACCCGTTACGGAGTCGATCACAGCGTCCAGAGCCTTACCTGCGGTAGCTTTGGAAATGTCAGCCGATGCAGCGATAGCGTCAATCAGTTCCGACTTGTTCACTCTAAGTCCCCTTATTTCTCTATTGAGTTTGTTTCTAAGTATGTAATGAAAAGCGTATGTAACGTGCGCTGGGTGGCCTGATAACAATAGCGTGCCGCTTTATAGCAAGGCCCCGAAAAAACTGTCAAGGAAAGCCCCCCAGCTAAAAACTACTAATGCGTGCTGATTCTTTCCTTAGCATCGCTGTCGCGCTTCTCATCCTTTGCGACAATCTCCGGAGCCACATCTGGCAAGGGCTCCGGGGCGTATTGCAGCGCAATTTGCAGGACTTCGTCAATCCATTTGACCGGTTTGATCTGAAGATCCTGTTTGATATTTTCCGGAATCTCCTTCAGATCGCGAACATTCTCCTCGGGAATGATCACCGTCTTGATGCCGCCACGGTGTGCCGCCAGCAGTTTTTCCTTCAACCCGCCAATGGCCAGGACCTGGCCACGCAAGGTGATCTCGCCGGTCATGGCCACGTCGGCACGTACCGGAATCTGCGTCAGCGCCGACACCAGCGCGGTGCACATGCCGATACCGGCACTTGGCCCGTCCTTGGGCGTGGCGCCCTCGGGCATGTGGATATGCACATCGTGCTTTTCGTGGAAGTCAGCTGCGATGCCCAGGCTGCGCGCGCGGCTGCGCACCACGGTCTGCGCGGCAGTGATCGACTCGACCATGACATCGCCCAGCGAGCCGGTCTTGATCAGCTGGCCCTTGCCGGGGATCACCACCGCCTCGATGGTCAGCAATTCGCCACCCACCTGGGTCCACGCCAGGCCGGTTACCTGACCGATCTGGTCCTGTTGCTCGGCAAGGCCGTAACGGAACTTGCGCACACCCAGCAGGTGTTCGAGCTGCTCGCTGGACACCTTTACCTTGACCTGCTTCTGCCCGGTATGTTCCTTGACCACCTTGCGGCAGACCTTGGCAATCTGCCGCTCCAGGCCCCGCACGCCGGCTTCGCGGGTGTAGTAACGGATGATGTCGCGGATCGCCGAGACATCGATCTCGAGCTCTTCCTTCTTCAGGCCGTTGGCCTTGACCTGCTTGGGCACCAGGTACTTGACCGCGATGTTGATCTTCTCGTCTTCGGTGTAGCCCGGCAGACGGATGACTTCCATCCGGTCCAGCAACGCTGGCGGGATGTTCATCGAGTTGGAGGTGCAGAGGAACATCACGTCCGAGAGGTCGTAGTCGACTTCCAGGTAGTGGTCGTTGAAATTGTGGTTCTGCTCGGGGTCGAGTACTTCGAGCAATGCCGAGGCCGGGTCGCCACGCATGTCGCTGCCCATCTTGTCGATCTCGTCGAGCAGGAACAGCGGGTTGCGCACGCCCACCTTGGTCATCTTCTGGATCAGACGGCCCGGCATGGAGCCGATGTAGGTGCGACGGTGGCCACGAATCTCGGCCTCGTCACGCACGCCGCCCAGGGCCATGCGCACGAACTTGCGGTTGGTGGCGGCAGCGATCGACTCGGCCAGCGAAGTCTTACCGACGCCAGGCGGGCCGACCAGGCACAGCACCGGGCCGCGGATCTTCTTCACGCGCTTTTGCACGGCAAGGTATTCGAGGATGCGTTCCTTGACCTCTTCCAGGCCATAGTGGTCGGCATCGAGGATTTCCTCGGCCTTGGCCAGGTCCAGGCGCACCTTGCTCTGGGCCTTCCACGGCACCTGGACGAGCCAGTCGAGGTAGGAGCGAACCACCGTCGCTTCAGCCGACATCGGCGACATCTGCTTGAGCTTGTTCAGCTCGGCCTGGGCCTTGGTCAGGGCATCCTTGGGCAGGCCAGCGGCTTCGATGCGCTTTTTCAGCTCTTCGACTTCGTTGTGGCCTTCGTCGCCATCACCAAGCTCTTTCTGAATGGCCTTCATCTGCTCATTCAGGTAGTACTCGCGCTGGCTGCGCTCCATCTGCTTCTTGACCCGACCACGGATGCGCTTCTCGACCTGCAACAGGTCGATCTCGGCATCCAGCAGCGCCAGCACGTGCTCGACGCGGGTCGCCAGGTCGACGATCTCGAGGATTTCCTGCTTCTGCTCGATCTTCAGCGCCATGTGCGCGGCCATGGTATCGACCAGGCGCCCAGGCTCTTCGATGCTGTTCAACGACGACAGTACTTCGGCGGGGACTTTCTTGCCCAACTGCACGTACTGCTCGAATTGCGACAGCAGCGTGCGCACGAAGACTTCCGACTCGCGCTCGGCGGCGTCGACTTCATCAATCAGGGAAACTTCGGCACGGATGTGCCCTTCTACTTCGGTGAAGCGCTCGACCGCACCGCGCTGCTCGCCCTCGACCAGCACCTTGACGGTGCCATCGGGCAGTTTCAGCAATTGCAACACGGTGGCAACGGTACCGACACGGTACAGGGCGTCTTCGCCTGGATCGTCATCGGCCGGGTTCTTCTGGGCCAGCAGCAGAATCTGCTTCTCGCCCGTCATCGCTGCCTCAAGGGCTTCGATGGATTTTTCGCGCCCCACGAACAGCGGGATGACCATGTGCGGGTAAACAACGACATCGCGCAATGGCAAAAGAGGCAAGTCGAGGGTGGTCTTCATGATTTCGCCTCTACAGCGGCCTTTATGGCCGGAAACCGGTGGAAATGATGCTTGGACCTAATGTGGGGGCACGCCTGGGAAATTACAAGCGCTTGCGCAGGAAAAGCAGAAAGGGGCCCGTAGGCCCCTTTCTTGCTTGCAACCATCACCTGGTTATCGCCTGGATCAGGCGTCAGGTGCGGCCTTGGCTTGCGGCTCGCTGTTCTCGTAGATCATCAGCGGCTGCGAAGTACCCTCGATGACGCTCTCATCGATCACCACCTTGCTGACATCCTTCTGCGAAGGGATCTCGTACATGGTGTCGAGCAGCACGCCTTCGAGGATCGAACGCAGGCCACGGGCGCCGGTTTTGCGCTCCAAGGCCTTGCGAGCAACGGCCTTGAGTGCATCACTGCGGAACTCGAGGTCGACGCTTTCCATCTCGAACAGCTTGGCATACTGCTTGGTCAGCGCGTTCTTCGGCTCGGTGAGGATCTGCATCAAAGCAGCCTCATCCAGCTCATCGAGCGTCGCCAGTACCGGCAGACGGCCGACGAACTCGGGGATCAGGCCAAACTTGACCAGGTCGTCCGGCTCGACTTCACGCAGGGACTCGCCAACTTTCTTGCCTTCTTCCTTGCTGCGTACTTCTGCGCTGAAACCAATGCCACCCTTGGTGGAGCGGTTCTGGATGACCTTTTCCAGGCCCGAGAACGCGCCACCGCAAATGAACAGGATATTGCGGGTATCAACCTGCAGGAATTCCTGTTGCGGGTGCTTGCGCCCACCTTGCGGCGGAACCGAAGCAACAGTGCCTTCGATCAGTTTCAACAGCGCCTGCTGCACGCCTTCGCCCGATACGTCACGGGTGATGGACGGGTTGTCCGACTTGCGCGAAATCTTGTCGATCTCGTCGATGTAGACAATGCCCATCTGGGCCTTTTCCACGTCGTAGTCGCACTTCTGCAGCAGTTTCTGAATGATGTTCTCAACGTCCTCACCCACATAACCGGCTTCGGTCAGGGTGGTGGCGTCAGCAATGGTGAACGGTACGTTCAGCAGACGTGCAAGGGTTTCGGCGAGCAGGGTCTTGCCCGAGCCGGTAGGCCCGATGAGCAGGATGTTGCTCTTGCCGAGTTCGACTTCGTCGCCCTTCTTGTCACGCTGGTTAAGGCGCTTGTAGTGGTTGTACACCGCTACGGCCAGCACCTTCTTCGCGCGCTCCTGACCAATCACATACTGGTCCAGGATGCCGCTGATTTCTTTCGGCGAAGGCAATTTGTGCGCGCTGCTCTCGGCCTGGGCTTCCTGCACCTCCTCACGGATGATGTCATTGCACAGGTCGACGCACTCGTCGCAGATAAATACCGAGGGCCCGGCAATCAATTTGCGCACTTCGTGCTGGCTTTTGCCGCAGAAGGAGCAATAGAGCAATTTGCCGCTGTCCTCGCCGTTACGGGTGTCAGTCATTCGATCGATCCAATCCGGTAGGCTTGCAACACAAGATGAAGGCAATTGCGGGCTTTTTCAAGTCCGCAGGTAGGCGCTTTCGGCGCCCACCTGCTCTGGCCCCTGGGATCAGGAGGCCAGTTGCCGCTTGTCGTATACCGAGTCGATCAGGCCGTACTCGGCCGCGCGCGTGGCGCTCATGAAGTTGTCACGCTCGGTGTCGCGCTTGATGGTCTCCAGATCCTGGCCAGTGTGGTAGGCCAGCAACTCGTTCAGACGCGCCTTGATATTGAGGATTTCCTGGGCGTGGATCTCGATATCGGTAGCCTGGCCCTGGAAGCCGCCCAGCGGCTGGTGAATCATCACACGCGAGTTAGGCAGGCAGTGACGCTTGCCTTTGGCACCGGCAGTCAGCAGGAAGGCGCCCATGCTGCAGGCTTGGCCGATGCAGATGGTCGATACGTCCGGCTTGATGAACTGCATGGTGTCGTAGATCGACATGCCGGCAGTGACAGAGCCACCCGGCGAGTTGATGTACAGATGGATATCCTTGTCCGGGTTTTCCGCTTCGAGGAACAACATCTGCGCCACGACGAGGTTGGCCATGTAGTCTTCTACCGGGCCCACCAGGAAAATCACTCGCTCCTTCAACAAACGCGAGTAGATGTCGTAAGCGCGTTCGCCACGGGCGGACTGCTCGATAACCATCGGGACCAGGCCGCCTGCGGCCTGGATGTCAGAGCTCTGCTGAATATAAGAATTGCGGGACATGTCCTGCGCTCACTCCCAAATAGTCATGGCTTGAATACGCACAAGCCAGCGCGAAGGCTGGCTTGTGGGGGTTTCCTACGAGAGTAGCGTATTACTCGGCTTCGGCAGGTGCTTCAGCGGGTTTTACGGCTTCTTCGTACGAGACCGATTTGTCGGTCACAGTCGCTTTCTGCAGAACAGTATCTACAACTTGCTCTTCCAGCACAACCGAACGGACTTCGTTCAGTTGCTGGTCGTTCTTGTAGTACCAGGAGATGACCTGCTCTGGCTCTTGGTAAGCCGAGGCCATTTCTTCGATCATCTCGCGAACCTTGCCTTCGTCCGGCTTCAGTTCGAACTGCTTGACCACTTCAGCGACGATCAGGCCCAGGACCACACGGCGCTTGGCTTGCTCGGTGAACAGCTCGGCCGGCAGTTGCTCAGGCTTGATGTTGCCGCCGAACTGTTGAACAGCCTGCACGCGCAGACGGTTGACTTCGTTCTCCAGCAGGGCTTTTGGCACTTCGATCGGGTTGGCGGCCAGCAGACCGTCCATGACCTGGTTCTTGACCTTGGCCTTGATCGCCTGACGCAGTTCACGCTCCATGTTCTTGCGAACTTCGGTGCGGAAGCCTTCCAGGGTCGATTCCTTGATGCCGAACTGGGCGAAGAATTCTTCGTTCAGCTCAGGCAGCGCAGGTGCAGAAACGCTGTTGACGGTGATGGTGAACTCGGCGGCCTTGCCGGCCAGGTCCAGGTTCTGATAGTCCTCTGGGAAGGTCACGTTGACAACGCGCTCTTCGCCAGCCTTGGCGCCTACCAGGCCATCTTCGAAGCCCGGGATCATGCGGCCGGAGCCCAGCACCAGCTGAGTGCCCTTGGCCGAACCGCCAGCGAACACTTCACCGTCAACCTTGCCGACGAAGTCGATGTTGACCTGGTCGTCGTTCTGCGCTGCGCGCTCAACGGTTTCGAAGCGGGTATTCTGCTTGCGCAGCACTTCCAGCATGTTGTCCAGGTCGGCGTCAGCCACTTCGGCGCTCAGGCGCTCGACGTTGATCGACTCGAGGCCGGCAACGGTGAACTCCGGGAACACTTCGAAGATAGCGACGAATTCCAGATCTTTGCCTTTTTCGAAGGACTTCGGCTCGACGGCCGGAGCACCAGCCGGGTTCAGCTTCTGCTCGACCACAGCTTCGTAGAAGGAGGACTGGACCAGATCACCGAACACTTCCTGACGGGCGTCAGCTTCGAAACGCTGACGGATCACGCTCATCGGTACTTTGCCAGGACGGAAGCCTGCAACCTTGGCGCGACGGGCAGTCTGCTGCAGACGCTTGTTGACTTCGGTCTCGACGCGATCGGCCGGGACGGCGATGGTCATGCGGCGCTCGAGAGCGGAAGTGTTTTCAACAGAAACTTGCATGGATATTCCTCGTTGCACAGACGTTAGCCGGCGTTAGCCCGACTCCAGAATCAAGGGCAAGCATTCTAGTGAGTCGCGCAGCAGAAGTCACCCCACTCGGGACGACGGGAAACCACGCCGGTCGATTAACTTGCAGGGCACGTACGGCGTACCGTCGAGCCCGATTCAATTGAGGCTGCGCGCCACCCTGGGCGACCCGCAGCCGAAATACCTTGTCAAACAACTGCAGCCAACGAATTCGCCTTCTTTATTGAGGGTCGATTTCGTTGAACTGGCAGTACTCTTCCCAAGCCATACCCAGCGCCTCAGCGACCTCGCGGTGCGTCTCCAGGCGCATGGCCTGCAGCTGCTCCGGGCTTTCGGCGATCAATTGCAGCGCCAGCTCCCAAGGTTCTATACCTTGCTCCTCGGCCGCATCTTCGAAGGCCCATTCGATCTGCTGGGCTTGCTCATGCGCATCCAGCTCGCGGATTTCTTCGAGCAGTTGCGGGTTGGCGTCGGCGAAGCGCTGCAGCGCCATGGCCTGACGGGCTTCTTTTGCAATCATGGGGTCTTTCCTCTGCCGACCGCAGGGCCGGTGTTTCAACCGGCTGAAATCTATCAGCTTTTATTGGGGTGCCACCAGAGGATTGCAAGGGGGATCAGGTGGATGGCCAAACACTTTTCCGCCACGCACAAAAAAAGCCGCAATCAGCGGCTTTTCTCGACACCTCACCACGCCCGCGTGGTGTAGACAAAACAAAGGCGCCTGATTTTACAATCAAGGCGCCTTCGTAAAATATGGGGTGGACGATGGGAATCGAACCCACGACAACTGGAATCACAATCCAGCGCTCTACCAACTGAGCTACGCCCACCATATTGCGGTCTTGCGGTACTGCAGTATGTTACACATACAGGGTGTTACAGAAGCATGGTGCGGACGAAGAGACTCGAACTCTTACAGCTTGCGCCGCTGGAACCTAAATCCAGTGTGTCTACCAATTTCACCACGTCCGCGTAACGCTTAAAACAAAGGCGCCGGATCGTACAATCAAGGCGCCCCTGTAAAATATGGGGTGGACGATGGGAATCGAACCCACGACAACTGGAATCACAATCCAGCGCTCTACCAACTGAGCTACGCCCACCATATTGCGGTACAACTACTTGCTTGCCTAAGCTGCCTGATGGCGCACCCGGCAGGACTCGAACCTGCGACCATCCGCTTAGAAGGCGGATGCTCTATCCAGCTGAGCTACGGGCGCATAAGCGATCAGCCTAACCGAACGATGACTCAACAGCGAACTGCCAAACCACTCATTCTGCCCGACTTTGCCAACCAGTGCTAGGCAGTGCCCGACAAGTGCGGCGAATGTTATAGCCGAGCCGCTAGGTCGTCAACATCTTTCTCTAAAAAATTTAAATTATTTAAGGGGTTAGGGGATTTGCCCGACCACCCGCCTTTGCCCTCGGGCCGTGTCGTGCGAGAATGTGCGCTCTTTATTGTTTCCTTCTCGATGGTTAATCACGCGTCTATGACTGCACACCTAATCGATGGCAAGGCGATCGCCGCCAGCCTGCGCCAGCAGATCGCTCAACGTGTCGTGGAGCGTCGCCAGCAAGGCCTGCGCACCCCGGGCCTGGCTGTGATCCTGGTCGGCACCGACCCCGCCTCCCAAGTCTATGTCTCGCACAAGCGCAAGGACTGTGAAGAGGTCGGCTTCATTTCCCAGGCGTTCGACCTGCCCAGCGAAACCACGCAGCAAGCCCTGACCGAGCTGATCGACCGCCTCAATGATGACCCGGCCGTCGACGGCATCCTGCTGCAACTGCCGCTGCCCGCTCACCTGGACGCCTCGCTGCTGCTCGAGCGCATCCGCCCGGACAAAGATGTCGACGGCTTCCATCCGTACAACGTCGGCCGCCTGGCCCAGCGTATTCCGCTGCTGCGTCCCTGCACGCCTAAAGGCATCATGACCCTGCTCGAAAGCACCGGTCAGGACCTGTACGGCATGAACGCGGTCATCGTCGGCGCCTCCAATATCGTCGGCCGCCCCATGGCCATGGAACTGTTGCTGGCCGGTTGCACCGTCACGGTCTGCCACCGCTTCACCAAGGACCTGGCCGGCCACGTCGGCCGTGCCGACCTGGTGGTCGTGGCCGCTGGCAAGCCGGGGTTGGTCAAGGGTGAGTGGGTCAAGGAAGGCGCCATCGTCATCGACGTGGGCATCAACCGCCAGGAAGACGGCAAGCTGGTTGGCGACGTGGTCTACGAGACTGCCTTGCCACGCGCAGGCTGGATCACCCCAGTGCCGGGTGGCGTCGGCCCGATGACCCGGGCTTGCTTGCTGGAAAACACGCTGTATGCAGCTGAAGAGCTGCATAAGTAAGAAAGCGTGATAAAAACGGCACCTATTGCAGGTGCCGTTTTTTTTTGCCTGCGGTTTATCGGCTGACTGTACCGACCTTTGCGCGGTCGTCAGCCGATCACTTGCGCGCCGCCTCCCACGACTTCAGCAGCTCGTTGTAGCTCACCGTCTCGCCCTTGGGCTTTTCGTTGGCCAGCTTAGGCTTCGGCGCGCCCGGCTGGTCGTACCAGTATTGGGCGTCCCGTTCCGGGTTGAGCTTCGGCGCACAGGTTGCCTGGGCATTGGAACGCTGCAGCCGCTCCATCATCCGGTCCTGATCACGGGCCAGGCCATCCAGGGCTTCCTGCGGGGTCTTCTCGCCGCTGGCCACTTCGGCGATATGGCTCCACCACAATTGCGCCAGCCGCGGGTAATCAGGCACGTTGGTGCCGGTGGGCGTCCATTGCACCCGTGCCGGGCTGCGGTAGAACTCCACCAGCCCACCCAGCTTGGGCGCAAGGTCGGTCATGGCCTGGGAGTTGATGTCCGACTCGCGAATCGGCGTCAGGCCGACGATAGTCTTTTTCAGCGACACCGTCTTGGATGTCACGAACTGCGCATACAGCCAGGCAGCCAGGCGCTGCTTCTCGGGGGTGGACTTGAAGAACGTCCAGGAGCCGGTGTCCTGATAGCCCAGCTTCATCCCCTCCTCCCAGTACGGCCCCTTGGGCGATGGCGCCATGCGCCACTTCGGCGTGCCGTCGGCGTTGACCACCGGCAGCCCGGGCTTGGTCATGTCGGCGGTAAAGGCGGTGTACCAGAAGATCTGCTGGGCAATGTTGCCCTGCGCCGGCACCGGGCCTGCCTCGGAGAAGGTCATGCCCTGGGCTTCCTTGGGCGCATAGGCGCGCATCCAGTCCACGTACTTCTGTGTTGCGTACACGGCCGCCGGGCCATTGGTGTCACCGCCGCGAGTAACGCTGGACCCCACCGGGTGGCAGTCCTCCACGCGGATGCCCCACTCGTCCACCGGCAGGCCATTGGGCAGGCCCTTGTCGCCACCGCCGGCCATCGAGAACCAGGCATCGGTAAAGCGCCACCCCAGCGACGGGTCCTTCTTGCCGTAGTCCATGTGGCCATAGACACGCTTGCCGTCGATTTCCTTGACGTCCTCGCTGAAGAATTGGGCGATGTCCTCGTAGGCCGACCAGTTCACCGGCACGCCCAGCTCATAGCCGTACTTCTCCTTGAACCTGGCTTTGAGCGCTGGCCGCTCGAACCAGTCGGCACGGAACCAGTAAAGGTTGGCGAACTGCTGGTCAGGCAACTGGTAGACCTTGCCATCCGGCGCGGTGGTAAACGAGATGCCGATGAAGTCCTTGAGGTCGAGGGTCGGCGAGGTGTAGGCCTTGCCCTCGTTGGCCATCAGGTCGGTGATCGATTCGACCTTGCCATAGCGAAAGTGCGTACCGATCAGGTCCGAATCGTTGACCCAGCCGTCATAGATGTTCTTGTCCGATTGCATTTGGGTCTGCAGCTTCTCGACCACGTCACCTTCCTGCAGCAGGTCGTGGGTCAGCTGGATGCCGGTGATTTCGCTGAAGGCCTTGGCCAGTACCTTGGACTCGTACTCATGGGTGGTGATGGTTTCCGACACCACATTGATCTTCATCCCACGAAACGGTTCGGCGGCCTTGATGAACCACTTGAGTTCGGCCAGTTGCTGCTCAGGCGTCAGCGTCGAAGGTTTGAATTCGCTGCCGATCCACCGCGATGCCGCGTCCTCGTACTGGTCGGCCCACGCCGCGCCCGGCACACCGGCCAGCACCAGCAACGCGGCCAGGGTCAAATGTCGCCTTTTGTCATTGTCATGGAACATTGTGATCTCCCGATTGAGTTATTCCCGGAGCCGACGCTCAGCCCCAGCGCAGCACCACCACGAGCCAGCCCAGCGACAGCAGCGAGGCCACCCACAACGGCCAGTCGCTGACCCCGACTACCAACAAGTGCAGGTAGGCACTGACCAGCAAGCCAACGAACAACCGGTCGCCACGGCTGGTGACGATCGGCAGAAAGCCGCGCCGTTCCACACAGGGGTGGCGCAGTTCGAGCAGGGTCATGCACACCAGCAGCACACCGACGGCAGCGAAGAACAGCGCTGTCGGCAGGGTCCAGGCCATCCATTCCATGCGTTGCCCTCCTTACACCCGGCCAAGGGCAAAGCCCTTGGCCACATGGTTGCGGACAAACCAGATCACCAGCATGCCCGGCAAGATGGTCAGCACACCGGCAGCGGCCAGCACGCCCCAGTCGATACCGGAAGCCGAAACGGTACGCGTCATCACCGCCGCGATCGGCTTGGCATTGACTGAGGTGAGGGTGCGCGCCAGCAGCAGTTCGACCCACGAAAACATGAAGCAGAAAAACGCCGTCACGCCGATGCCGGAGCCAATCAGCGGGATGAAGATCTTCACGAAGAAACGCGGGAAGCTGTAACCGTCGATGTAAGCCGTTTCGTCGATCTCCTTCGGCACCCCCGACATGAACCCCTCAAGGATCCACACCGCCAGCGGCACGTTGAACAGGCAATGGGCCAGCGCCACGGCAATGTGCGTGTCGAACAGGCCAATCGATGAATACAGCTGAAAAAACGGCAACAGGAACACCGCCGGCGGCGCCATGCGGTTGGTCAGCAACCAGAAGAACAGATGGCGGTCGCCGAGAAAGCGATAGCGAGAGAAGGCATAGGCCGCCGGCAACGCCACCGCCAGCGAAATAAGCGTGTTCAGGCACACGTAGTACAGCGAGTTGATATAGCCGCTGTACCAGCTGGCGTCGGTGAAGATCACCCGGTAATTGTCGAGCGTGAATGCCTGTGGCCACAGGGTCAGGCCGCCGAGGATCTCGGTGTTGCTCTTGAACGACATGTTCAGCAGCCAGTAGATCGGCACCAGCAGGAAGAAGAAATACAGCAGCAGGGGCAATGCCTTGCGCGCGCTCATGGCCTAGTCCTTGTCGGCGTGCGTCATGGCGGTGTAGAACAGCCACGACACCAGCAGGATGATCAGGAAGTACACCAGCGAAAACGCCGCGGCCGGCCCCAGGTCGAACTGCCCTACCGCCATGCGCGTGAGGGTCTGGCTAAGGAACGTGGTGGCATTGCCGGGCCCGCCACCGGTCAGCACGAACGGCTCGGTGTAGATCATGAAGCTGTCCATGAAACGCAGCATCACGGCGATCAGCAGCACGTTCTTGAGCTTCGGCAACTGGATGTGGCGGAACACCGCCCAGGCCGATGCCCGGTCGATGCGGGCGGCCTGGTAATAGACATCGGGTATGGCCCGCAAGCCCGAATAGCACAGCAGCGCCACCAGCGACGTCCAGTGCCAGACATCCATCACCAACACCGTGAGCCAGGCGTCGAACGGGTCGCTGGCATAGTTGTAGTTGACCCCGAGCTTGGCCAACGTAGCGCCCATCAGGCCAATGTCGGCACGGCCGAAGATCTGCCAGATGGTGCCGACCACGTTCCACGGGATCAGCAGCGGGATGGCCATCACGATCAGGCAGATCGAGGCCATGCGGCCCTTGGTCGGCATCGTCAGGGCGATGGCGATCCCCAGCGGGATCTCGATCAGCAGCACGCAGCCTGAATAGATGAACTGGCGCAGCAGGGCATCGTGCAGGGCAGGGTCACGCAGTACCTGGCGGTACCAGTCGGCACCCACAAAATAGCGATTGGACTGATCGAAGATGTCCTGCACCGAATAGTTGACCACGGTCATCATCGGCACCACCGCGCTGAACGCCACCAGCGCGAACACCGGCAGCACCAGCCACCAGGCCTTGTTGTTGCGCACCTTGTTCATGGCCCGGCCTCCAGCAACACATCATCGACATAGAGCATCAGCCATTGACTGGGCAGGCTCACCCAGGCCTGGCCCACCGGCAGCGGGCGATCCTCGCCCAGGCGCGCCTTGAGCGTGGCACCACCGAGCGTGAAGGTAACGATGCGGTAGGTGCCCAGGTCTTCGACATCCAGCACCTGCACCGCAAAGGCGTGGTCGAGTGGGGTGTCCCAGAGCTGCACGAACTCCGGCCGTATCCCCACTTGCAGGCGCCCACCTCCCGTTGCCGCCAAGCGTTCTCGCAAGCCATCGGGCAATGCCAGGTGCAGGCCGCCGAAGCTCACGCCATCGGCTTCGGCGCGCACGTCGATGAAGTTCATGCCCGGGCTGCCAATGAAGTAGCCGACAAAGGTATGCCGTGGCCGCTCGAACAACTCGCGCGGGGTTGCGAACTGGACGATGCGCCCAGCGTGCATCACCGCGATCTTGTCGGCGAAAGTCGAGGCCTCCAGCTGATCGTGGGTGACGTAGATCATGGTGATGTTGAACTGCTCATGGATCTGCTTGAGCTTGCGCCGCAGCTTCCACTTCAGGTGCGGGTCGATCACCGTCAAAGGCTCGTCGAAGAGGATCGCCGAGACGTCTTCGCGTACCAGGCCACGGCCCATCGAGACCTTCTGCTTCTCGTCGGCGCTGAGGTTGCGCGCCTTCTTTTTCAGCACGGCGGACAGGTCGAGCACCTCGGCGATCTCCTCCACCCGTGCTCGCACCCTGCCCTCGTCCACCCCCTGGTTGCGTAACGGGAACGCCAGGTTGTCGAACACCGTCATGGTGTCGTACACCACCGGAAACTGGAACACCTGGGCAATGTTGCGCGCCTGCGGCGACAGCGCGTTGACCGGCTTGCCGTCGAACAGCACTTCGCCGTGAGAAGGCGTAAGCAGCCCCGAGATGATGTTGAGCAACGTCGACTTGCCGCAACCCGAAGGCCCGAGCAAGGCATAGGCACCCCCTTGCTCCCACACGTGCTCCAGCGCGTGCAAGGCGTAGTCTGCCTCCGAGGCCGGCTGGCGGCTGTAGCTGTGCGCCAGCTGGCGCAGGCGGATCTCGGCCATCAACGACTCCTTGCCTGGCGCAGGCCCGGGGCCTGTACCAAGGCCCCGGCATTGTCGAAGACAAACAGCTTGTGCGTGGGGATGAACACCCGGATCGGCGTGTCCACCTGGTACTCGTGCACGCCCGGCAAGTGCAGGGTCATCCGCCAGTGCTCATTGCGCACATGGAGGAAGGTTTCCGAGCCACTGATCTCGGCCAGCTCCACCAGCACCGCCAGCTCCAGGTCATCGTCATGGGTCGGCACCAGGGTGATGTGGCTGGGGCGCACACCAAAGCGGTAGTCACCTTCGCCCAGGCGTTGCAGGTCGGCGTTGCGGGCAAAGTGCACGGCCTGCGCCAGGCTCACCTCATTGACTGCGATGCGTCCCGGTATCAGGTTGATGGGGGGCTCGGAAAACAGCTCAGCGGCCAGCACGCTGCTGGGCTGCTGATAGACCGCCGCGGTTGGGCCGCTCTGCACGATGCGTCCCTGGTGCAAGAGCGTGGTAGTACCGCCCAGCGCCAGCGCTTCATTGGGCTCGGTGGTGGCATAGACGGCAATGCAGTTGCGCTGGGCGAACAACGCCCGCAGCTCTTGGCGCAGGCCTTCGCGCAGCTTGTAATCGAGGTTGACCAACGGCTCGTCGAACAGGATCAACGAGGCATCCTTGACCAGCGCCCGAGCCATCGCCGTGCGCTGCTGCTGGCCACCGGACAACTCCAGCGGCAAGCGCTGCAGGTAGGCCTCGATGCGCAGCATCTCGGCGGTTTCCTGCACCCGTCGGCGCACCTCGGCCTCGGCCAGGCGTGCCTGGCGCAGGGGTGAAGCGATGTTCTCGTACACGCTCAGGGTCGGGTAGTTGATGAACTGCTGATACACCATCGACACGTTGCGCTGGCGCACCGGCACCCCGGTGACATCGCTGCCGGCCATCAGCACGCGGCCCCGGTCCGGTCGGTCAAGCCCCGCCATCAGGCGCATCAGGCTGGTCTTGCCGGCCAAGGTGCGGCCCAGCAGCACGTTGAACGACCCCGGCTCGAAACGCAGGGACGCATCGACGATGCAAGCCTGGTTGTCGACACTGCGGCTGACCTGCTCCAGCACCAGGGACATGGCGTGGCCTTTTCTTGATTGTTGTGCGCAGGGCACAGCCAGTTTCGTGCCAGCCCTGCCTGATCGCTCTGGCCCGCGCCTTCACCTGCCAGGGCCTGCCATTGCCCGTTCACACCTGAACACCTGCCCTGAACACCTGAACAGGCGTGGGTTTGACAATGAACAACCGTGGACGACACTG
>NZ_JANIAG010000042.1:0-35236 GCF_028682155.1 Pseudomonas sp. 39004 | reverse complement strand
CTCGGTATCAATGTGCCGGCATCCGGTAGCGCTATTGTAATTATAGAGCACGTGGCCGATATAAAAAGAGATTTGCCTGCCTGGGCCTCTCGCGGGCAAGCCCGCTCCTACACTGATGCATAACTTCTTCATGAGGCATTAACGGTGACACCACTTCTGATCACCCTGCTCATCGTGGCGGGTATCGCGTTACTGATCGTGATCGGCTACCTCAACAATGTGGTCGAAAACAGCAAGCTCGAACGCGCGCGGCTGAAGGTCGAGCTGGCCGATCGCTTGCGTCGCTGTGGCGAAATCACCGAGACCTTCCCCGGCCAGTTCATGACCCCGGCGCTCAAACTGCTGCTGACCCGCCTGGAGCTGAACCTCAACCAGCGTCAGCTGGCGGTGGACAAGCACAACGCCGAACTCAAGGCGCGGATTGCCGAACTCGAAGGCCTGATTGCCCTGGGCGAAAAGATCCCGGTGAACAACCCGCCCAACCCGATCCAGGCCGAGGCCAAGGCCAAGGACGTGCGCTTTCTGCTTGAAGCGTTGCACAACCAGGTGGCCCGCGCCGCCCAGGAAGGCTTCCTGCCCGCCAGCGAGGCCAAGCAATGGGTCAAGGAAGTCCGCCATATCCTGGTGCTGTTGCACATCGAGTTCTTCAACAACCTTGGCCAGCAGGCCCTGCAGAAGGGCCAGCCGGGCCAGGCGCGCCTGGCTTTCGAGCGGGGTGTGCAGTACCTGCGCAAGCAGCCGGAGCCGAAAGTGTATGAAGAGCAGCTGACCTACCTGGAGAAACTGCTGGCCCGCGCCAATGCGCAGGTGCTGGACCAGATGGAGCCGGCACAGAACGAGCAGAATGAATTGAATGAAGGCCTCAAGACCGATGAGGAAGAGACCTGGAAGAAAAAAGCAATGTACGACTGACTCGGTAATCCTGTACTGGCCCTGTGGGAGCGGGCCGGTACAGGCAAACACACTCAGCAGTCGGTCAATTCCAGGAAGATCGCCACCAGGCGCTCCATCCCTTGCTGGTCCGCCTCACTGAAACGCCCAAGCTTCGGGCTGTCCAGGTCCAGCACGCCAATCAACCGCCCCTCTTTCACCAACGGGATCACCAGCTCGCTGTTGGACGCACTGTCACAGGCAATGTGCCCCGGGAACGCGTGCACATCCTCGACCCGCTGGGTTTGCCGCGTAGCCGCCGCTGCACCGCACACACCCTTGCCGAACGGGATCCGCACACAGGCCACCTGCCCCTGGAACGGCCCGAGCACCAGTTCATCGTTACGGTTGAGGTAGAACCCCGCCCAGTTAAGGTCATCCACCTGGTTATACAAGAACGCCGAAAACTGCGCGGCGTTGGCGATGAAGTCACGCTCGTCGGCAAACAGCGCCTGCACTTGCGCAGCCAGCAGGCGGTAGCCGTCAAGGCCGGTACCACTGGCATTGAGGTCGATCATTTATTTCTGCTCCAGCAATTGCAGCCCGACCCAGTAGCGGGCGAACTGATAGGCACAACGGCCATTACGGTTGCCGCGGCCGGTGGCCCAGCGCACGGCAAGGATTTCCAGGGCTTCGTCACGCTGCCAACTCAGCCCGGCAGGGCGCGCCAACTGGCCGATCCAGTGTTCGACCACGTTGAGGAAGTGGTCCTGGGTGAAGGGGTAGAACGACAGCCACAGGCCAAAACGGTCAGACAAGGCGATCTTGTCTTCCACCGCCTCGCTGGGGTGCAGCTCGCCATCGACCCGCTTCCAGTTCTCGTTGTCGCTCTCTTTCTCGGGCACCAGGTGGCGGCGGTTGGAAGTGGCGTACAACAGGACATTGTCCGGAGCCTGCTCCAGCGAGCCGTCGAGCACGCTCTTGAGCACCCGGTAGTCGCCCTCCCCGGCTTCGAACGACAGGTCGTCGCAGAACAGGATGAAGCGTTGCGGCAGTTTCTGCAGTTGCTCGACCACCCGCGGCAGGTCGGCCAAATGGTCACGTTCGATTTCGATCAGGCGCAGGCCGGCACCTGCGTGCTCGGCCAGCAGGGCGCGCACCAGCGACGACTTGCCGGTGCCACGCGAGCCCCACAGCAGCGCGTGGTTGGCCGGCAGGCCGTTGATGAACTGGTGGGTGTTGCGGCCCAACTGGTCACGCTGCTGGTCGACGCCAATCAGGTCGGACAGGCGAATGTCCAGGCTGACTTCCAGCGGCATCAGGTAACCGCTGCGGCCATCGCGCTGCCAGCGGGCGGCCAGGGTGGTGTGCCAGTCGATGTCCGGGCGCAGTGCCGGCAACAGGGGTTCGAGGCGCGCCAGTACCGATTCGGCGCGGTCCAGGAAAGCAATCAAGCGGGCGTCCATGACGTCTCCTACACATTCAGATTCGGGGCGGCAATAGCCGCCTGCAGCCGGGGTTGATCGGCTATGCTTGCGCAGCGCAAGGGACGAGAAACCGGCTCGGGACTCATGGATATAAAGTTCACCAATCGCCTGTCATACAAGCAAGCCCGGTTGACAGTCCTGGTCGGCTTCATCCTGGGAACATTGCTCAGTCTCATCCAGATCGGCATCGATTATGCCAGCGAAGACGCGTCCATCAACCGCGAAGTGCGTGCACTGCTGCAAATCAGCCACAACCCGGCCTCCCGCATCGCCTACAACATCGATGCCGAACTGGCCCTGGAGCTGACGCGCGGCCTGCTGCAATCGCCGGCGGTGGTGCGTGCGCGGCTGATCGACAACAACGACACCGTGCTGGCCGACGTCGAGCGCCCGCGCCTGGAAGACCGCTACCGGCCGCTGAGCGACTTTCTGTTCGGCGAACAGCGCCAGCTGCAGGACCGCCTGTTCCTTGCCCACATGCCCGAAGAATACCTCGGCACCCTGTACCTGGATGTCGACACCTACGCCTTCGGCAGCCGCTTCCTCGACCGCGCCGGCGTCACCTTGCTCACCGGCTTTGCCCGCAGCCTGGTGCTGACCGGCATTCTGCTGGCGCTGTTCTACATGATGCTGACCATGCCGCTGGTGAACGTGATCGGTGCGCTCAGCGCCAGCGACCCACGCAAGCCACGGCAAACTCGGCTGGAATGCCCCCACGGCCACGAGCACGATGAAATCGGCGTGCTGGTCAAGGTCGCCAACCAGCAGTTCGTCAGCATGGCCACCGAGATCGAGCAGCGGCGCACCGCCGAGAACCGCCTGACCCAGTACCTCAACGAACTGGAAGACATCGTTTCGGCGCGCACCGACCAGCTCAAGGCCAGCAACAGCAGCCTGAGCCAGTCCAATCAAGAGCTCGAAGAAGCCCGCCGCCGCGCCCTGGACATGGCTCAGGCACGGGCGGCCTTCCTGGCCAACATGAGCCACGAGATCCGCACCCCGCTCAACGGCATGCTCGGCATGATCGCCCTGGCCCTGGACAGCCCGCTGCCCAGCGAGCAGCGCCAGCAGATGACCATCGCCCACGACTCGGGCAAGGTGCTGGTGGAGCTGCTCAACGATATTCTCGACCTGTCCAAGTTCGATGCCGGCCAGCTGGAACTCGAGCGTATCCCCTTCGACATGGGCTCGATGGTCGAGGACACCGCCAACCTGCTGTCGCAGAACACCGCGCAAAGCGTCGAACTGACCTGCCTGATCGCCCGCAACTTCCCCAGTAGCGTGCTCGGCGACCCGACACGGGTGCGCCAGGTGGTCAGCAACTTGTTGTCCAACGCGCTCAAGTTCACCCGTTTCGGCCGCGTCGACATACGCTTGGTAACGATTGTCGGCGGCGTGCGCCTGGAGGTCCGCGATACCGGCATAGGTATCCCGGAAGAGGCCCAGGCGCGGATCTTTCAGCCGTTCACCCAGGCAGGCGCCGGCATTACCCGCCAGTACGGCGGCACCGGCCTGGGCCTGGCCCTGACGCGCAACCTGTGCAAGGCCATGCACGGCCATCTGCATATTCAGTCCGAGCCGGGCTTTGGCAGCCGGTTCAGCGCAGAGTTGCCGCTGACCGTTCACACCGAGGCTATCCCGCCCGCGCCGCTGCAGGGGCGTGTGGTGGCCTTGAGCAATGCCGGCAGCGGGCTGCATGAACTGTTGCAAGACCTGCTACCTGCCTGGGGCCTGGCGTACCAGCGCCATGACAGCAGGGCAGGCCTGGATGCCACGCAGATCGACCTGCTGATCACCGATGATCTGGAGCATCTGTTTGAGCTGCGCCCGGCAATGAAAACGCCCATCCTGCTGGTGACGGCCTATGGCAATTTCCTCTCCAGCGAGCAGTCCGTCAGCCTGGCACCCTTGCATCAACTGGCCCGGCCACTCGCGCGCAACGCCCTGTACCAGACCCTGCGGCGCACCCTGCAAGGCCATGAGCCCGAGCACCCGCTGGCCAACCCGAGCATGGCCGCGGAACAAGGCCGCGCGCGGATTCTGCTGGTGGAGGACAACCCCGTGAACCAGCTGGTGGCCAAGGGCATGCTGGCCAAGCTCGGCTGCCAGGTGCAAGTGGCCAGCCAGGGTGCCGAGGCCTTGGAATGCCTGGAGCAGGACGATTTCGACCTGGTGCTGATGGACTGCAACATGCCGGTGATGGATGGCTACGAAGCCAGCCGGCGCATTCGCCAGAGCGGCCGCTGGCCTGAACTGCCGATCGTCGCGCTGACCGCCAATGCCATGCCCGAGGAGCGTGAGCGCTGCCGCGCCGCAGGCATGAACGACTACCTGGCCAAGCCGTTTCGCCGCGAAGAGCTACTGGCACTGGTCGATCACTGGGTGCCTGTCAGCGGCTGAGCAGGCGCTCGATATCCGCTTCCAGGGCCTGCGGCTTGGTGGTCGGCGCATAGCGCGTGACTTGGCCGCTGGCCGGGTCGAGCAGGAACTTGGTGAAGTTCCACTTGATCTTCTGGCTGCCCAGCAGGCCAGGGGCACGCTGCTTGAGTTCGACGAACAGCGGGTGCGCACCCGGCCCGTTGACCTCGACCTTGCGAAACAACGGAAAGCTCACGCCGAAATTGCGCTCGCAGAACTGCGCGATTTCCCGCGCTTCGCCCGGCTCCTGCTTGCCGAACTGGTTGCAGGGAAAGCCCAGCACCACCAGGCCACGCTCGCGATAGTGCTGCCACAACTGCTCCAGGCCCTTGTATTGAGGGGTGAAGCCGCACTGGCTGGCGGTATTGACCACCAGCAGGGCCTTGCCTGGGAAGTCACCGAGTTTCTTGTGCTCGCCGCCCAATGTCACGCAGGGGATATCCAGCATCGATCCAGCCATGTTCGGGCTCCGGTCAGTCGCGCGGTTGTAAGTCGATGCACACCGAGTTGATGCAGTAACGCAGGCCGGTCGGCGGTGGGCCGTCGGGGAACACGTGGCCCAGGTGGGCATCACAGCGGGCGCAGGTGACTTCGGTGCGGATCATGCCGTGGGTAGTGTCGCGGATTTCGATCATCGCGCGGTCTTCGATCGGCGCGTAGAAGCTCGGCCAGCCGCAGCCGGAATCGAACTTGGTCTGGGCATCGAACAGCGGCAGGTTGCAGCAGATGCAGTGGTAGATGCCGTCGCGGCGCTCGCTGTTGTACTTGCCACTGAACGGGCGCTCGGTACCTTTCAGGCGGCACACCTGGTACTGCTCGGGGTCGAGCATCGACTGCCATTGTTCAAGTGTCTTGTCGATCTTTTGCATGTAGGGACCTCGGCAGGCTTAATTTCACCCCGCGCCGTCTTTTCCGTAACGCGGGTGGCACGTATATTAGTTGGCTTCGTGTGCCAGGCGTTCAGTCTGGCACCCGCGCCCTGCCCTTTCAAACCTTTCGACGGGGCGTTGCGCGTATTCTCAACCGGGACCCCATCATGCAGTTCAGCAAATCGAACAAGCTCGCCAATGTCTGCTACGACATTCGCGGCCCAGTGCTCAAGCACGCCAAACGCCTGGAGGAGGAAGGCCACCGCATCCTCAAGCTGAACATCGGCAACCCGGCGCCGTTTGGCTTCGAGGCGCCGGACGAAATCCTTCAAGATGTGATCCGCAACCTGCCCACCGCTCAGGGCTACAGCGACTCCAAGGGGTTGTTCAGCGCGCGCAAGGCGGTGATGCAGTACTGCCAGCAAAAAGAGATCGAAAGCGTCACCATCGAGGACATCTACCTGGGCAACGGTGTGTCCGAGCTGATCGTCATGTCGATGCAGGCACTGCTCAACAACGGCGACGAAGTGCTGATTCCGGCCCCGGACTACCCACTGTGGACCGCTGCGGTGAGCCTGGCTGGCGGCAAGCCAGTGCACTACCTGTGCGACGAGCAGGCCGACTGGTTCCCTGACCTTGAGGACATCAAGGCCAAGATCACGCCGAACACCAAGGCCCTGGTGATCATCAACCCGAACAACCCGACCGGCGCGGTTTACTCCAAAGAGCTGCTGCTGGGCATGCTGGAGCTGGCACGCCAGCACAACCTGGTGGTGTTCTCCGACGAGATCTACGACAAGATTCTCTACGACGAAGCCGTGCACATCAGCACCGCCTCGCTGGCACCAGACCTGCTGTGCCTGACCTTCAACGGCCTGTCCAAATCGTACCGGGTGGCGGGCTTCCGCTCCGGCTGGCTGATCATTTCGGGGCCCAAGCACCACGCCCAGAGCTACATCGAAGGCATCGACATGCTGGCCAACATGCGCCTGTGCGCCAACGTGCCGGCCCAGCACGCCATCCAGACCGCCCTGGGCGGCTACCAGAGCATCAATGACCTGGTTCTGCCACAAGGCCGCCTGCTGGAGCAGCGCAACCGCACTTACGAGCTGCTCAATTCGATCCCCGGCGTGAGCTGCGTAAAGCCGATGGGCGCCCTGTATGCGTTCCCGAAGATCGACCCCAAAGTGTGCCCGATTCACAACGACGAGAAGTTCGTGCTCGACCTGCTGCTGTCAGAGAAGCTGCTGATCGTGCAGGGCACGGCGTTCAACTGGCCGTGGCCGGACCACTTCCGCGTGGTGACCTTGCCGCGGGTAGATGACCTGGAGCAGGCAATCGGGCGGATCGGGAACTTCCTCAAGGGTTATTCGCAGTAAATTCCAGAGCGTTCGCGGGGCAAGCCCGCTCCCACAGATGCAACCCCGTACCTGAGGGTTGTGGAATTCCGGTGGGAGCGGCGGTGCGGCGATCCGACTTGCCCCGCGAATGGGCTGCAAAGCAGCCCCCACAATCCCATATGATGTCTCTTACATCCTGCAACGCTCTGCCTCACAGCCCCTGCCTTTTCCTCTGCCATACTCCGCCGTACACAGTTTGAAATAGTCGCCCGATTGAATCGGCACGGCTTGCCCCTTATATACCCCGCAGTAAGCAACACACTCATCCGTCAGGAGAACGTAACAACCATGATGCGCATTCTGTTGTTTGTAGCCACCAACCTCGCGGTGGTGCTGGTTGCAAGCATTACCCTGAGCCTGTTCGGTTTCAACGGGTTCATGGCCGCCAACGGGGTCGACCTCAACCTCAGCAGCCTGCTGGTGTTCTGCGCCGTGTTCGGTTTTGCCGGCTCCCTCGTCTCGCTGTTCATCTCCAAGTGGATGGCGAAAATGAGCACCGGTACTCAGATCATCTCCCAGCCGCGCACCCGCCACGAGCAGTGGCTGTTGCAAACGGTCGAAGAGCTGTCGCGCGAGGCCGGCATCAAGATGCCCGAGGTGGGTATCTTCCCGGCGTACGAGGCCAATGCCTTCGCCACCGGCTGGAACCGCAACGACGCGCTGGTAGCCGTATCCCAGGGCCTGCTGGAGCGTTTCTCGCCCGATGAAGTGCGCGCCGTGCTGGCCCACGAGATCGGCCACGTGGCCAACGGTGACATGGTCACCCTGGCACTGGTGCAGGGCGTGGTGAACACCTTCGTGATGTTCTTCGCCCGCATCATCGGCAACTTCGTCGACAAGGTCATCTTCAAGAACGAAGAAGGTCAAGGCATCGCCTACTACGTGGCGACGATCGTTGCCGAACTGATCCTGGGCATCCTAGCCAGCATGATCGTCATGTGGTTCTCGCGCCGCCGCGAGTACCGCGCCGATGAAGCCGGTGCGCAACTGGCCGGCACGGCCGCGATGATCGGCGCCCTGCAGCGCCTGCGCGTGGAGCAAGGCCTGCCGGTGCACATGCCGGACACCATGAAGGCCTTTGGCATCAATGGCGGCCTCAAGCACGGCCTGGCAGGCCTGCTGATGAGCCACCCGCCACTGGAAGACCGCATCGAGGCGCTGCGTCGCCGCGGTTGATCCACCCGCTAAAAACAAAGGGCGACTTCGGTCGCCCTTTTTTTACACGGCTACCCATCAGAGCTGTATGCGATACACCCGCTCAAGCAGGCTCGTGGCACCCGCCTGAACGAACTTTGCGCTCTGCTCGATAATCTCCACGGCCTCCAGCGCCTGCACCTCGCAACCCGCAAACCCCTGCCGAACTTCAGCGTCCGCCACTGAAAACGGCGGGCCGGGCAACAGCGCCTGGTCATAATCCAGCGTCACCAACAGCCCTTGGCTTCCCGACGGCAACCCTTCAGCCAGCAACTGCATGTACCGCAAGCGCATCTCCGGCGGCAAGGCAATCAACGCCGCGCGGTCATAGAACCCCGCGCAATCGGCCAGGTCCTGCGCCTGCAGGGCGAAGAAATCGCCGCACCACACTTCTATCCCGCCACTGCGCCAAACCTCGAAGGCGCCCCTGTGCAGCACCTCGGCCTCAAGCCCGTGCTCACGGAAAAAGCCCTTCACCGCCCGCCGCGACAGCTCCACCCCCAGCACGCGATAGCCCTGCCCTGCCAACCAGGCCAGGTCCAGGCTCTTGCCGCACAACGGCACCAGCACCTGGCTGCCAGGCGCCAACGCCAGCGCTGGCCAGTGCGACTGCAAGTAGGGATTGACCTGCGCTTGATGGAAGCCGATCTGGTTGTCGGCCCACCGCTTGTGCCAGAACGCTGGCTCCATGACTGCTCCTATACTGATCGAGCGCTTCGATAGAAAGCGCAGAAAACTTGGTTTGGATTTCGATCGGTAACTGATCGAAGATGACAGCATCTTAACCCTCAGGACCTCACCATGCTGCCCAGCCTGTTCATTTCCCATGGCTCCCCCATGCTTGCCCTGCACCCGGGCGCCAGCGGGCCGGCGTTGACCGGGCTGGCCAATGCCTTGGCGCAGCCCAAGGCAATCGTGGTGGTGTCGGCGCATTGGGAAAGCCGCGAGCTGCGGGTGACCGGCAGCAAGCAGCCCGAGACTTGGCACGACTTCCACGGCTTCCCGCCGGCGCTGTACGCCGTGCAGTACCCAGCACCGGGCGAGCCTGCACTGGCCGAACAAGTGTGTGCGTTACTGGGCGCTGCCGGCCTGCCGGCACGTACCGATACGCACCGCCCCTTCGACCATGGCGCCTGGGTACCGCTGAGCTTGATGTACCCGAGCGCCAACATCCCGGTGATTCAGGTTTCGCTGCCCAGCCAACAGGGGCCTGCCTTGCAGTTAAAGGTCGGCCAGGTGTTGGCCGAGTTGCGCCGGCAGGGCGTACTGCTGATTGGCTCGGGCAGCATCACCCACAACCTCGGCGAGCTGGACTGGCATGCCGGGCCGGACGTGATCGAGCCTTGGGCATTGGCGTTTCGGGATTGGATAGTGCAGCGGCTGGCCGAGGATGACCGTGCGGCGTTGCTGGATTACCGACGCCAGGCGCCATTTGCGGTGCGTAACCACCCCAGCGACGAGCATTTGTTGCCGCTGTTTTTTGCGCTGGGGGCTGGGAGCGGGTTCGGCGTGGTGCACCAGGGGTTCACCTTGGGCGCACTGGGGATGGATATCTATCGGTTCGATTGACGAGTCTCTTCGCGGGGCAAGCCCGCTCCCACGAAGCAGCCGGTACAGGCAAAAAAAATCCCCAGCGCATGCCGGGGATTTTTTTATTACGCCAGGATCAATCCTCGCGGTAGCGACGCAGCTTCAGCTGCTTGCCAGCCACACGGGTATCCTTGAGCTTGGTCAGCAAACGCTCCAGGCCGTCTTCCGGCAGCTCGACCAGGCTGAAGCTGTCGCGTACCTGGATACGGCCGATAGCGTCACGGGCCAGGCCGCCTTCGTTGAGGATCGCACCCAACAGGTTCTTGGCAGCGATGCCGTCACGGGCACCCAAGGCAGTACGGCAACGCACGCGGCCTTCGGCCAGCGGCATTGGCGCGCGACGCTCACGGTCACCGCGGTCACCACGATCGCTGCGCTCGGCACGTTCACCAGTACGCTCACGCGGAGCACCAACGCCCGGTACCAGCGGCTGTTCACGCTCTACCGCAGCCAGGTCCAGCGCCTGACCATTGGTTGCTTTGCGCAGCAAGGCCGAAGCCAGGGCACGCGGGCTGCAACCCAGGTCGGCGGTCAGACGGTCGAGCAGGTCGCCATGAGTGGCTTCCGATTCGGCCACCAGCGGCGCCAGGCTCGAAGTCAGCTTCTTGATGCGTGCATCCAGAACGGCCTGGCCATTCGGCAGGCGAGCTTCGGCAACCTTCTGCCCGGTAACACGCTCGATCACCTGCAGCATGCGGCGCTCACGCGGGGTGACCAGCAGCAGCGCACGGCCTTCGCGACCGGCACGGCCAGTACGGCCAATACGGTGTACGTAGGACTCTGGGTCGTACGGCATGTCGACGTTGAACACGTGAGTGATGCGCGGTACGTCCAGGCCACGGGCAGCGACGTCGGTTGCGACGACGATGTCCAGGCGGCCATCCTTGAGCGAGTCGATGACGCGCTCACGCTGGTTCTGGGCGATGTCACCGTTCAGCGCAGCAGCCTTGTAGCCTTTGGCTTCCAGCGCGGCGGCCAGGTCCAGGGTGGCTTGCTTGGTACGCACGAAGGCGATCAGCGCGTCGAACTCTTCGACTTCCAGCAGACGCAGCACAGCCGGGATCTTCTGGTCGGCATGCACCATCAGGTGAGCCTGGTCGATCGCGGTAACGGTCTGGGTCTTGCTCTGGATCTTGACGTGCTTGGGTTCGCGCAGGTGACGCTCGGCAATCGAACGGATCGACGACGGCAGGGTTGCGGAGAACAGTACGGTCTGACGGCTGGCCGGGATGGCATCGAAGATCACTTCGAGGTCGTCCATGAAGCCCAGCTTGAGCATCTCGTCGGCTTCGTCCAGTACCAGGTACTGTACGGTCGACAGGACTTTTTCGTCGCGACGCAGGTGGTCGCACAGACGGCCCGGGGTAGCAACGACGATTTGTGCGCCGTTACGGATGGCACGCAACTGTGGGCCCATCGGGGCACCACCGTAAACAGCGACCACGTTAACGCCCGGCATCTGCTTGGCGTAGGTTTCGAAAGCGGTAGCAACTTGCAGCGCCAACTCACGGGTTGGCGCCAGGATCAGGGCTTGCGGTTCGCGCTTGCTCACGTCGATCTTGTTGAGGATCGGCAGGGCGAAGGCAGCGGTCTTGCCGGTGCCAGTCTGCGCCTGGCCGATCATGTCGTGACCGGCGAGGATGATCGGGATCGACTGATGCTGGATGGCGGACGGCTCTTCATAGCCGGTAGCCAGCACAGCAGCAACAATATTCGGATTGAGTTCGAGAGCGGCGAATCCGCCGGTTTCCTGGGTCATGGGTCTGCCTCTAGGTGCATCCGCAAAGACCCATGCTCCAAAGCTGCACATGCCTTGAAAGACCGAAAGGTCACCCAGGCAGCTTTGGCGGCGGGGATTTGCGAAAACGATTGAAAAAGAAAAACTTGGGAAGGTCCGCCTAGCGGACGAACAGCCGAAGCTGGACTCGGAGGATTTGCACCACCTGATTTTGAGGTCCGCTAAAAGACCGGCGCGTACTATACCCGAATTAACGGGTTACGTGAGGAAAATTTTCGCGGGCAAGGGCCAGTATCGCGCCATCAGCCAACCGCAGGCTGAATCGATTCCTGCCTGCCCTACGCGACCGGCCTTCAGGTCGCCGACCGGATCTCACGGATCAGGCTGGCCAGGCTATACCCCAACTGCGGCGCCAGCGCCTCGGCCCGCGCCCGCAGCCCGTCCAGGTCCAGCATCTGTTCCAGGTCCGCGGGCACCAGCAGGATCACATTGCCCTCCTTCACCGGCAGCTCCCAGTAATGGCGGTGGTACAACCCGCGCAACAGCGCCGCGCCCAGCGGCTTGCCGTCATCGCAGGCCCATTGGTTGATCACCAGCCAACCGCCCGGGTTGAGCTGCTTCTGGCAGTTTTCCAGGAATGTCCAGGCCAGGTGCCCGACACCCGGGCCGTGGTCGGTGTAGAGGTCGACGAAGATCAGGTCGGCCTTTTCGGCGCTGGGCAGCAGCTCGAGGGCATCTCCCACCCGCACGTAAAGGCGCGGGTCATCGTCCAGGCCCAGGTATTCCATGGCCAGGCGCGGCACGTCCGCGCGCAGCTCGATGGCCTCGATGTCCTCCAGCGGCAGGAACTTCATGCACGCCTGGGTCAGCGTACCGGCGCCAAGGCCCAGAAACAGTGCACTCTCAGGCTGCTCATGGCACAGCGCACCGACCAGCATGGCGCGGGTGTAGTCATATTCCAGCCAGCTCGGGTCGGCGGTGAACACGCAGCTCTGCTCGATGGCATCGCCGAATTCGAGAAAACGGTAGTCGTCCACCTCGTACACGCTGATGACGCCAAAGGCATCTTCGACCCGTGCCAGTAGCCGCTCTTCCCGTTCCGCCGTCATGTTCGCCACTCGCCCGTGCAAAAACGCGCATTGTCCGCCAACACCCCCGATGCAACAAGCACGACGGCAACTGTTACCATGGCCAAAAGCCTATAACCGACAACATCGAGCCCGAGATGAACGCACCGTGGAGCCCTGACAGCTGGCGTGCCCTGCCGATCCAGCAGCAACCGACCTACCCCGACGCCGCGCACTTGCTCAAGGTCGAGCAGACCCTGGCCAGCTACCCGCCACTGGTGTTCGCAGGCGAGGCGCGCGAGCTGCGCCGGCAGTTTGCCGAGGTGACCGAAGGCCGCGCCTTCCTGCTGCAGGGCGGCGACTGCGCCGAGAGCTTTGCCGAGTTTTCGGCGGCGAAGATCCGCGACACCTTCAAGGTGCTGCTGCAGATGGCCATTGTCATGACCTTTGCTGCCGGCTGCCCGGTGGTCAAGGTCGGGCGCATGGCGGGGCAATTTGCCAAGCCACGCTCCTCGGGCGACGAGACCATTGGCAACGTCACCCTGCCCGCCTACCGTGGCGACATCGTCAACGGCATCGGTTTCGACGATAAAAGCCGCATCCCCGACCCGGACCGCCTGCTGCAGGCCTACCACCAGGCCACCGCCAGCCTCAACCTGTTACGCGCCTTTGCCCAGGGCGGCTTTGCCGACCTGCACCAGGTGCACAAATGGAACCTGGACTTCATCGCCAACTCGGCGCTGGCCGACAAGTACCATCAGTTGGCCAACCGCATCGACGAGACCCTGGCCTTCATGCGGGCCTGCGGGCTGGACAGCGCGCCGCAACTGCGCGAGACCAGCTTCTTCACCGCCCACGAAGCGTTGCTGCTCAATTATGAGGAAGCGTTCGTGCGCCAGGACAGCCTGACCGGCGACTACTACGACTGCTCGGCGCACATGCTGTGGATCGGCGACCGCACGCGCCAGCTCGATGGCGCCCATGTGGAGTTCCTGCGTGGCGTGCATAACCCGATCGGGGTCAAGGTTGGCCCAAGCATGAACCCCGAGGAGTTGATCCGCCTGATCGATACCCTGAACCCGAGCAACGACCCTGGCCGCCTGAACCTGATCGTGCGCATGGGGGCCAACAAGGTTGGCGACCATCTGCCGGGGTTGATCCGCACCGTCGAGCGCGAAGGCCGCAAGGTGCTGTGGAGCTCCGACCCGATGCACGGCAACACCATCAAGGCCAGCAGCGGCTACAAGACCCGCGACTTCGCGCAGATTCTCGATGAGGTGAAGCAGTTCTTCCAGGTGCACCAGGCTGAAGGCAGCCATGCCGGTGGTATCCATATCGAAATGACCGGGCAGAACGTCACCGAGTGCATCGGTGGTGCCCGGCCGATTACCGAGGATGGCTTGTCGGACCGCTACCATACCCATTGCGACCCGCGGATGAACGCCGACCAGTCGTTGGAATTGGCGTTTCTAATTGCCGAAACCCTCAAGCAGGTTCGGCGCTGAGGTTCGGGCGCCGTCATTTACGCAGCGGATCATCCCAGAAATGCCGTTCGGCCTCTTGCTGGATATCCGCCCGGCTCAACCCCAGATCGTGCAATGTCGCATCGCTGAGCCGGGCCAGTTCCCGACGCTGACGGTACAGCTCGAGCCAGCGCGCCGGGCGCTGCAGCGCTGCATGCCACAGGTGGTTCAGTGAGACGACCGGTTGCTGAATGCTGCTGATATGACCTTTCATCGTGAAGCCCTCCGTGTTGATGGCTCCAGTCTCACGCCGGGCTTAAGATCAATCCAACGAATGTTTCTGATGCCATGCATCTCGGAGATTGATGCTATGTCACAGTATCAAAGCCTCGATGCCGACGTATTGCGCACTTTCGTCGCCATTGCCGAACAAGGCGGCTTCACCCGCGCCGGAGAAGTGGTCAACCGCACCCAGTCGGCGGTGAGCATGCAGATGAAACGCCTGGAGGAAGATATCCTGCAGCGCCAGCTGTTCGAGCGCGATGGCCGCCAGGTACGCCTTACCGCCGAGGGGCAGGTACTGCTCGGCTACGCCAGGCGCATCCTCAAGCTGCACGGGGAGGTGTTCAACACCTTGCGTATGCCGCACATGGTCGGGGTAGTGCGCATCGGCACGCCGGACGACTACGCCATGCGCTTCCTGCCGACCATCCTGTCGAGTTTTGCCCAGGCCTACCCGCTGGTGCAGGTGGAGGTGCATTGCGACTCGTCGAAGCAGTTGATGCTGCGCCAGGACCTGGACCTGACCATCGTCACCCGCGAGCCGGGCAACGAAGTCGGCCAGTTGCTGCGCCAGGAGCGCCTGGTGTGGGCCGCGGCCGAAGGGTTTTGCCCACAGGAGCAACGGCCCATGCCGGTGGCGCTGTTCAATACCGACTGCTTCTGCCGCGCCTGGACCTGCAATGCGCTGGAGGCACAGGGCATCGACTACCGCATTGCCTATACCAGCCCCAGCCTGGCGGCGATCTTTGCCATCGTCACGGCGGGGTTGGCGGTAACGGCGCAGTTGCAGAGCCTGGTGGGCGGCAATATCCGGATTCTTGGCGAAAACGATGGGTTGCCGCAGTTACCGGTGGCCAATGTGATGCTGGTGCGCAGTACGCAGAACCCTTCGCCGATCACCGATTGCATGGCCGATTACATCGTCGAAGGCTTCAAGTAAGCCCAGGCTGCTCCAAGGTATCGCGCAACCCCTGTAGGAGCGGCCTTGCGTCGCGAAAGGGCCGCAACGCGGCCCCCAAAGCTCAAAGCTCAAACCCCAGCATCACCGCGCACACCACCAGAAACACACAAAACATCGCCCGCAGCACTTTCTCTGGCAAGGCATGCGCCAGCCTCACCCCCCAGCTGATGCTGAGCAACCCTCCCACCGCCAAGGGTATCCCCACTGCCCAATCGACACTCTGGTGCACGCCATATGTCAGCAGAGTCACCGCCGTACTGGGCGCCGCCAATGCCAGCGAGAGCCCTTGCGCCACCACCTGCGTAGTGCCGAACACACTGGTCAGTATCGGCGTCGCAACCACCGCGCCCCCCACCCCGAACAGCCCGCCCATGGTCCCGGCAAAGCTGCCCAGCACCCCGAGCCATGGCCAGGCATAGCGCATTTCAGGGCTTGGCGGCGCAACCCTCAAGAACATCCGCGCCACGTTCCAGATGGCCAGCGCCACCAGAAAGCCGACAAACCCCAGGCGCATGGCCTGGGCATCGATGCCCACCGCCCAGATCGAACCCAGCCAGGCGAACAGCAAACTGCACAACGCCAACGGCAGCGCATGGCGCAGTTCGATGCGATTGCGCTGGTGGTAGCGCCACAGCGCCAGCAACACATTCGGTACCACCATGACCAACGCAGTGCCCTGCGCCAGCTGTTGGTCCAGCCCGAACAACACGCCCAGCGCCGGGATGGCAATCAGCCCACCGCCGATGCCGAACAAACCGCCCATGGTGCCCAGGGCTGCGCCCAGCACGATATACAACAACCACTCGATCATCAGGGCCTCTTCTGCCGTTCTTTAGCAATGGCCGCATGCTACCGAGTCGGGGCTGGTGGGGAAACGCACAGCAGCGCACAATGGCTGTGCGTTTTTTGCAAAGCCGAGCCGCCATGAGCCCTGACGTCCTCACTGACCAACTCAGCCTGTTCCTCGATGTGCTGGAAACCGGCAGTTTTTCCGCCGCCGCACGGCGCCACCCGCTGACGCCCTCGGCCGTGGCCCGGCGCATCGACAACCTGGAAAACGCGGTGGGCAGCCGCCTGTTCACCCGCAGTACTCACGCGGTGCGTGCCACACCGGCCGGCAATGCCTTTGCCGAGCGCGCACGACGCATCATCGAGGAGCTGCGCCTGGCCCGCGCCGAAGCCGTGTCACTGAGCAGCGCCCCGGAAGGTTTGATCCGCATCGACGCCCCCGCCGCGTTCGGCCGCCGCCACCTGGCCCCGGCCATCGCCGATTTTCTGGTGGCGTACCCCGGGCTGGACGTGCAACTGCGCCTGATCGACAGCTTCGTCGACCTGCACGGCAGCCATCTGGGCGAGGTCGACCTGGTGTTGCGCGCTGGCCCCCTGGCCGACACTCGCCTGGTGGCCACGCCGCTGGCGTACATGGTGCGCATCGCCTGCGCCAGCCCAGCCTACTTGGCCAGCCGTGGCGTACCGGCGTGCCCCAGCGAACTGCCTGAGCACGACGGCCTCGACTGGGACGGCCTGGCACCGCCTTTCGCCTGGCGCTTCAACGTGGCGGGCCAGGCCCGACTGTATCGGCCAACACGCATGCGCATGGCCGCCAACAACGCCGAAACCCTGCTGTTTGGCGCCCTGGCCGGTTTAGGCGTCGCCCACCTGCCCACCTGGCTGATCAGCGAATACCTGCTGCGCGGCGAACTGATTGCGCTGTTCTGCGACGGCGGCCTGCCGGCAGCCGAGAGCAGCGGTATTTATGCGCTACGCCTTGCACATGAAACGAACTCTCGCAGCCGTTTGCTGCTCGAATTTCTCAAGAGCCGTTTCAGCCCCATTCCACCCTGGGACCTGGCGCTGCGCAGTGAACTGCGCTGGCAGTGAACGCACTGATGATCAGCGTGCTAGATTTTCCCATTGATGACTCCAAGGACCTGCATGAACGCCGACACCCAAGCCTCCTGTGACGAGCTGCTGCTGGACAACCAGGTCTGCTTCGCCCTGCATTCGACCTCGTTGCTGATGACCAAGGTCTACAAACCGCTGCTGCAGGCGCTGGGCCTGACCTACCCGCAATACTTGGCGATGCTGGTGCTATGGGAGCGGGACGGCCTGACCGTGGGCGAGATCAGCCAGCACCTGCTCACCGACCCTGGCTCGCTGACCCCGCTGCTCAAGCGCCTGGAAAGCGAAGGCCTGCTCAAGCGCACCCGCAGCCGCGAGGACGAACGGGTGGTATTGGTGCAGTTGACCGACAAGGGCCGCGACCTGCAGCAACAGGCCAAACAGGTGCCACCGTGCATCCTCAAGGCCAGCGGGCGCAGCTTGCAACGCCTGCAACAACTGCAAGCCGACCTGCTGGACCTGCGCGACAACCTGCAGAAAAACCTCTGAGCGCTATGCTGTGAGATGGCCGTTCGGATGAGCGGTGATTATTTATCTTGCGCGCAAACTAATTGCGCGCTAATTTAAATCCCACACCCACCCAGCGCCACCTCAACCCAGGTCGCGCGCAGCAGATTAGCGAGGCTCAAGATGCAAAAGGTCACTCCGCTGTACATCGCCGAAGCCACCTCCACCGGCGGGCGCGACGGCAAATCCCACTCCAGCGACGGCAAGCTGGAGGTCAAGCTGAGCACCCCCAAGGAATTGGGCGGCGCGGGGGGTGAAGGCACCAACCCAGAGCAGCTGTTCGCTGCCGGCTACTCGGCCTGCTTCATCGGTGCCCTGAAGTTTGTTGCCGGGCAAGAGAAGAAAGCCCTGCCAGCAGATGCCTCGATCACTGCCAAGGTGGGCATTGGCCAGATTGAGGGTGGTTTCGGCCTGGACATCGACCTGCACATCAACCTGCCAGGCCTGGCCCAGGCCGATGCCGAAGGGCTGGTGGAGAAGGCGCACAAGGTCTGCCCTTACTCCAATGCCACCCGCGGCAATGTGGATGTAAGGCTGCATGTGACGGTCTGAACACAGGCATAAAAAAACCCGGCCGAGGCCGGGTTTTTTGCTGCATCTCAAGAACACTTACTTCTTGGCGCGGCCTTTGTACGAACCGCCTTCGCGGGTATCGATCTCGATCAGGTCGCCGATTTCGATGAAGTCAGCAACGCTCAGCTCAGTACCGTTCTTCAGCTTGGCAGGTTTCATGACCTTGCCCGAAGTGTCGCCGCGCGCGGAACCTTCGGTGTAGTCAACCTGACGCACGATGGTGGTCGGCAGTTCTACCGACACCAGGCGGCCTTCGAAGAAGACGGCTTCGCAGATGTCTTCCATGCCTTCTTCGATGAACGGCAGAACGGCTTCGATATCCTCGGCGTTCAGCTCGTACATGGAATAGTCGGTGGTGTCCATGAAGGTGTACGTGTCACCGCTGATGAACGACAGGGTCGCTTCTTTGCGATCCAGGATCACGTCGTCCAGCTTGTCGTCCGCACCGTATACGGTTTCGGTCTTGTAGCCGGTCAGCAGGTTCTTCAGCTTGGTCTTCATGATCGCGCTGTTACGGCCCGATTTGGTGAACTCAGCTTTTTGCACCAGCCACGGGTCGTTGTCGATCCGCAGTACGGTACCGGGTTTCAGTTCTTTACCAGTTTTCATTGCGAAGTATCCGAATCTGGATGGATTTATAAAAATCGAGGCCGCATATCATAGCCAATTTCGGTAAAACTGTACCAGCGCCATGGCAAGGTCTGGCCGAGCGGCCTGACGGGCCGCCCAATCGCGGGCATGCTGCTGCAGTTCTGGCCAGTGTTGCTGGGCCGCTTGCCACGCCTGGCCGACGTCACGGTCCATGTTCCAGGCACGCCACAATGCCACCAGTGCGGCAGAGGCATCGGCTGACAGGCCGTGTCGATAAAGCTCAAGGAACGCTTCGAGTTTTTCCCAATGGGCGTTCTCGTCCTGCACGTAGATGTGCCACAGCATCGGGCGCCCGGCCCATTGCGCACGCACGAACGAGTCTTCGCCGCGTACGGCGTTGAAATCGCAGCTCCACAGCAGCCGATCATAATCGTCCTGGCTGACGAACGGCAAAATCTGCACAGTCAGCGCACCACGTACGCGCACATCGCCCACCTCCAGCCGGGCATGGCCCAGCCAGGTGCCGACGTCGGCCAGAATACGCCCTTGCGGCACCAGCAGGTGGGTCGGCTGGCTACCTGCCGCCAACGCATCCAGCCAATTGCCCAGCTGGGTGTTTTCATAGGCGAACAGCGAGATCAGCCGCGCCTGCACCTCGGGGTACACACCAAGCCGTTGCAAGAACGCCTGGCGGGCCACGGCGGACTGTTCGAAGGCCTGGCGCCGCGCCAACAACGTGCCCTCGCGCAACAGGCCGCCGGTTTTCTCGGTAAAGCCGGGGAAAAAGAACACCTTGCGCAAGCCGTTGGCCTGGGGGGACGGCAAGCCGTGGCAGCCTTCCACCCAGTGCTCGGCGCTGAGATACTCGAGGTTCAGCCACAGCGGCGGCTTCGCCCGGGCGCGCATGGCCTCGACATAGTGCGCCGGCAACTGGCAGGCGAAGGCGCCGATCACCACCTCTGCGGGCTCAATCGGCACCCACTCGGCCGGCCACTGGCGCACATCGACGCCCTGCTGCCACTGTTGCAACGCTGCGGCATCGGCCCCGGGGCACATCGGCACGAAGGCATTCAGGTCGTCCACCCACAGGCGCACTGCGATTTCGTGCTCGTCCACCAGTTGCCGCGCCAGGCGCCAGGTCACGCCGATATCGCCATAATTGTCGACGACGGTGCAAAAGATGTCCCAGGTGGCCTTCATGTGCCCTCCCCCTCATGGTGCGGAAAACCGCGGATTCTGCGGATAAATTGTCGTCGACAAAAGCACCTGCGGGTAAAATTCGCCAGCAGCGTGCGACAATGCACGCCGCCCCACCCTGCCAGGAGGCCGCCATGCCCCGCCACCGCGAACTGAAGATCACCCTCAAGCCGTTGCAACTGACCCTGTGCGTGGCCATTGGCCTGTGGCTGGGCGCCGTGGCTATCGCCGTGAGCCTGTGGCTGGCGGTGCAACTGTGGCCCGAGCAGGTGCAGCCGGTTGCTCAGGCCCTGGCCCCTGCCCTCGGCCAACCCGCCGCGCCCCCGGTGGATGCGCAGGGTGAGATGTTCGAGCGCTACAAGGGCATCTTGCAACAACAGGAACGGCAACAGGCCGCCGAGGCCGCCCAGGGTAACCCGCGCAACCTCAACAGCCCCAAGTGCCAGTTCTGGCTGCAGCAGAACCGCACCGCACCTACCGATAAAAGCCAGGCCAATGTGCTGGAGTTCTGTTACTGAAGATGGACAAGCCCCTGCTTCTCACGCGCATCGTCGCGACCCTCGAACATGACGTGGACGTACTGAGCCGCGCGGCGCAGACCGCGTACGAATCCGCCACCGCCGAAGAGAACATCGCCGAGAACAAGTACGACACGCTAGGCCTGGAAGCCTCGTACCTCGCCACCGGCCAGGCGCGCCGCACGGCCGAGATTCGCCAGGCGCTGCAGATCTACCAGCAACTGCTGCTGCGCGACTACGACCCGCTGCGGGGTATACAGGTGAGCAACCTGGTGACCCTTGAGGATGAGGATGGCCAACAGCGCCGGCTGTTTCTCGGGCCCGAGGCGGCGGGGTTGAAGATTGGCGCCGGGGACGAGCTGGTGACGGTGATTACACCGCGGTCGCCGCTGGGGCAGCAGCTGATGGGCAAGCGGGTCGATGATGAGGTGAGCCTGGGGGCACAGGTACTGTTCATCAGTGAGGTCGTCTGAGCTTGCCCCGCGAAAAGGCTGGGCTAGGCAACATTCATCTAAAGGCGCTGCAACGCATCGAATTGCCCCGCCAACCCCTGCTGTGCAAACTGCTCCACGACAAAATCGATGAACGCCCGCGTCTTCCTCGGCAACAGTTTGTGCTCGGCGTAATACAAGCTGATATGCCCATCGTCCACATACCAGTCCGGCAACACCCGCTGCAGCCGCCCTGCCTGCAGGTAAGGTACCGCAAACGGCAAACTGACCAATGCGATGCCCAAACCCTGCTGCGCAACCGCACAAGCCGCATCCGAATCACTCATGGTCATCGCCTGACGCAGCAGCAACGGCTGCTGCTCCTGCCAGCGACTGGTCAGCGGCCAGGAGCGCACCCGGCCGGTCTGGGGTGAGCGAATCAGGACTCCGTCATGGCGCTGCAACGCCTGCGGGCCATCGATGGGTGGGCGCTGGTCCAGATAGCCAGGCGCCGCCACCAGCACCCGATGGGCGGGGGTCAACTTGCGCGCCACCACGCCCAGTGGCAGCTCGAAACCACCGCCAATGGCCGCATCGAAACCCTGGCCGATCAAATCGACCTGGCGATTGTCGAAATGCCAGTCCGGGGTAATGGCGGGGTAACGACGCAAGAACTCCCCCAGCAGCGGCAACACATAGAGCCGCCCGAACACCGTGCCCATGCTCACCCGCAGCAACCCGGCCGGCTGGCCTTCGGCACTGGCCAGGTTGGCCACGGCATACTGGATGGTGCGAAAGCTGTCACTGACCTCCCCCAGAAAGCGCTGGCCCGCTTCGGTCAGGGTCAGCTTGCGGGTACTACGCTGGAACAGGCGCACGCCCAACCGGGCCTCCAGCTGGGCCACATGCTTGCCGACTGCGGCAGGCGTGAGGCTCAGACGGCGGGCAGCCTCGGCAAAACTGCCAACCTCGGCGCTGCGGATAAAGCACTCGAGGGCGTTGAAAGACTCCATGGCCATGATTCACAACCAAAGGTTTACTCTGCTGATAGTGATTGCCATCTTATCAGCAGGTAATTAGCCACCGATACTGCGCCCATCCAAGGCATTCGGCCTTGCTTCCCAGCAGGAGATCAGCATGTCCAAACAACTTCCACTCGACGGTAAAGTAGCCCTGGTCCAAGGCGGTTCCCGCGGCATTGGCGCGGCCATCGTCCGCCGCCTGGCCCGCGAAGGCGCACGGGTTGCCTTCACCTACGTGAGCTCGGCCGGCCCGGCCGAACAGCTGGCACAGGAAATCATCGGCAACGGCGGCCAGGCCCTGGCCCTGCGGGCCGACAGCGCAGACGCGGCAGCCGTGCAGTTGGCGGTGGATGACACCGCCAAGGCCTTCGGTGGGCTCGACATCCTGGTCAACAACGCCGGCGTGCTGACCGTGGCGCCGATTGCCGAGTTCGACCTGGCCGATTTCGACCGCATGCTGGCGGTGAACGTGCGCAGTGTGTTCGTCGCTAGCCAGGCGGCCGTGCGCTACATGGGCCAGGGTGGACGCATCATCAATATTGGCAGCACCAACGCCGAGCGCATGCCGTTTGCGGGTGGCGCACCCTATGCCATGAGCAAGTCGGCACTGGTGGGGCTGACCCGGGGCATGGCCCGCGACCTTGGCCCGCAGGGGATCACTGTCAATAACGTGCAGCCCGGGCCGGTGGATACCGACATGAACCCGGCCAGCGGCGAGTTTGCCGAAAGCCTGATACCGCTGATGGCCATCGGGCGTTATGGGCAGGTGGATGAGATTGCCAGTTTTGTGGCCTACCTGGCGGGGCCAGAGGCGGGGTATATCACAGGGGCCAGTTTGACGGCCGATGGTGGCTTTGCGGCTTGATGTGGTGAAGGCGGCGGGGTGCAGGGCGCTAAAAATCAACTGCCCTACCCCTACCGGCCCTAGAATAAAGCTCCCTGCCCCTCGAGCCCCCCATGAACACCCCAACCCTCAGTCGCGCCCTGATCCTGCTGATGGCCACCGCCACCGGCCTGGCCGTGGCCAGCAACTACTATGCCCAGCCGTTGCTGCACAGCATCGCCCAGCAATTCGGGCTGAGTACCGCCAGTGCCGGCAGCATCGTCATCGCCGCCCAGCTCAGCTACGGCGCCGGCCTGCTGTTGCTGGCACCGCTGGGCGACCTGTTCGAACAGCGCCGCCTGATCACTGTGATGACCGCCATCGCCACCCTCGGCCTGGTCATCAGCGCCTGCGCGCCGAACCTGCCGTGGTTGCTGCTGGGCACCGCGCTGACCGGCCTGTTCTCGGTGGTGGCGCAGATCCTGGTACCCATGGCCGCGACCTTGAGTGAGCCGCATCAGCGCGGACGCGCGATCGGCACCCTGATGAGCGGCTTGTTGCTGGGTATCCTGTTGGCCCGCACGGCGGCCGGCTTCATGGCTGAACTGGGGGGCTGGCGCAGCATCTACGTACTGGCCGCCGTGCTGATGGCCATCACCGCCCTGGCCCTTTACCGCAGCTTGCCGCAGCATCACAACCCTGCCGGGCTGAAATATCCGGCGCTGATCGGTTCGGTATTCCGCCTGTTCTTTGAAGAACCGGTGCTGCGCCTGCGGGCGCTGCTTGGCCTGTTGGCGTTCAGCCTGTTCGCGCTGTTCTGGACACCGCTGGCATTTTTGCTGGCACAAGAGCCTTACTTTTACTCGGATGCGGTAATCGGCCTGTTCGGCCTGGCCGGCGCGGCGGGGGCATTGTCGGCCAACTGGGCCGGGCGCCTCGCTGACCGCGGCAAGGGCTCGCTGGGCACCACGGTAGGGTTGGTGGTACTGCTGCTGTCGTGGGTGCCGCTGGGCTTTGCCGAATACTCGCTGCCGGCCCTGCTGCTGGGGGTGCTGATGCTCGACCTGGCAGTGCAACTGGTGCACGTCAGCAACCAGAATGCGGTGATCGCGCTGCGGCCAGAGGCACGCACGCGGCTCAATGCCGGCTACATCACCTGTTACTTCATCGGCGGTGCGCTGGGGTCGCTGCTGGGCACGCAACTGTTCCAGCGCCAAGGCTGGATCGGCATCGTCGTTGCCGGGCTGGTGATCGGTACAGTGGCGCTGCTGGCCTGGGCGCTGGCCGAGCGCAAGCGCTTGAGCCGCGACACTGCAACGCACTACCCTCCGTCGCTTGGCCGTTGACTTGCCAGGGCGGGCAGCGCTCAGTAGGCGCTGGACAATGCCCTTCTGACAGGACGACCCAATGACAAGACTCACGGTGCAATCCGGCGATTTCTTGCAAGGTGAAGGCGAGTATCGCAACGGATCGCTCACACTCAAGACCCCGCGCAGCCCTTCGCCAGGCGAGCGGATCTCCCTCACGCGCATCAGCGACCTCAGGTTGGCCAGCCTGGAGTCCAGCCGCAGCCTGGGCACAGCCCTCGGCTGGGGTGTAGCGGGTGCCCTGGTGGCCGGCCCGGTGGGGCTGCTGGCCGGGCTCTGGCTGGGCGGCAAGGAGCAAGAAGCCACCTTCCTTGCCACCTTCAAGGATGGGCGCAAACTGTTGGCCGTCACCGATGGCAAGACGTGGTCGAAGATCGACGACAGTTGGCGTCAGCACAAGCGCCCGGCCAGCAACCACTGAATATCGCGGGGCCCTGATCGTTTCAGGGTGAAGGCGGCTGTTAAGATGCCGCCTTTTTCACGGCCTGTACCGGCCTCCAGGAGCCCCCGCATGCCCCCGCTTCGCCCTCGCCTGCCCCTGAGCTTGCTCAGCCTGGGCTTGGCCTTGCATTGCCCTCATGGTCTTGCCGAAGACGGCATCGTGCTGGACCCACTGCAGGTTTCCGACCGCTATGGCGACGACGGCTATCAGGTACGCGAGGCGTCGGTAGCAGGCTTGCAGGCCGCGCCACTGCTCGACACCCCGGCCTCGGTCAGCGTGTTCAGCCAGCAACTGCTGGAGGACCGCCAGGTGCGCAAGCTCAGCGAAGTGCTGCAAAGCGATGCTTCGGTGGGTGAAAGCTATGCGCCCATCGGCTATTACGAAAACTTCAACGTACGCGGCTTCGCGCTCAATGCCGCCAGCAGCTACCGGATCAATGGCCAGACCCTCGCCGGCGAGCAGAACGTGGCCCTGGAAAACAAACAGCAAGTGGAGCTGCTCAAGGGCTTGTCCGGGCTGCAGAGTGGCGTTTCGGAGCCTGGCGGGCTGATCAACTACGTGACCAAGCGCGCCGAAGACGTGCGTAGCGTGACGGTGTCGACCAACGAACAGGGCGAGCGCTACCTGGCCACCGACCTGGGCGGCTGGTTCGGCAGTGAGCGGCAGTTCGGCCTGCGCGCCAACCTGGCCCATGAGGACATCCGCAGCTATGTCGACCATGCCGACGGCAAGCGCGACTTCGCCTCGCTGGCCTTTGACTGGCAGATCAGCCCGGATGCTACCTTGCAGCTGGACGCCGAGTACCAGCACCGCGAGCAGCGCTCGGTTCCCGGTTACCAGTTGCTCGGCGGCACGCAGGTGCCCCACGGTATCGACCCGGATGATCGCCTGGCCTACCAACAGTGGGCCAAGCCGGTGCAGAACGATTCGCTGAACCTGGGCGGGCGCTTCGAATACCGCTTCAATGAGGCATGGACCGGGACGTTGAGTGCGTCGCGCAGCAAGGTGGTGATCGACGATTACAGCGCGTTTGCGTGGGGCTCGAGCGAGGGCGCGTTCTTCGCCAGCAATGGCGACTACGACATCTATGACTACCGCAGCCCGGATGACACGCGCCGCACCGATGAGGCACAAGCCACGCTCAATGGCCGCTTCGATGCCTTGGGCGTGGGGCACGACCTGACAGTCGGCAGCAGCGCCCAACGCCGTACCGTGGATCAACGGCCCTATTACAACGAGTGGCTGGGCACCGGCAACATCTACACCGGCGCGCCAGCCCTCGCCCCCTCCGACAAGCCGATCGGCTCAAGCGAGCGACGCCTGGACAGCCGCCAGTACGGCCTGTTCGTCAATGATCGCATCAGCTTCAACGAACAGTGGCAGACCGTGATCGGCGCTCGCGAAGTGCGCCTGGACGAAAAAACCTGGGACGAAACCGGTGTTGCCGGGCGCCATACCCGTCAGTACCAATTGCTGCCCAATGCCGCGCTGATCTACAAGCCGAGCCCGGACACCACGCTGTACGCAAGCTACTCAAAAGGCTTGTCGGCCGGTGGCACCGCCCCCTGGTTCGCCAGCAACGCTGCCGAGATCCTCGCCCCGACCTTGTCGCGCCAACTGGAGCTGGGCATCAAGCGTGACTGGCAGGGCTTAAGCTTCACTGCCGCGCTGTTCCAGATCCGCCAGGCGTACCAATACGCACGGCCGGATGGCGAGGGTAACTTCACCTACGTCCAGCAAGGCCAACAGAAGAACACCGGCCTGGAGCTGGGTGCCAGCGGCTGGGTGACCTCGAACCTGCAGGTTCAGGCCAGCGCCGCCGCCATCCGCGCGCGGGTAAAAAACAGCGGGACCGATGCTTACGAAGGCCACCAGGCCATCAACGTGCCCAAGCTGCGTGCGGCCCTGCAGGCCGAATACAGCCTGCCGGTACCGGGCCTGGCATTACTCGGAGGTGCGCGCTACAGCGCCAGCAAATATGCCAGCCAGGCGGGCAATGTCGAGGTGGGAGGTTATACCGTCTTTGATGTGGGTAGCCGTTACCGCACGCGCATCGGGGGGTATGACACGGTGCTGCGGTTGACCGTGGATAACGTGTTCGACAAACGCTACTGGCGCGATGTGGGGGATTACCTGGGGGACAACTACCTGTTCCAGGGCGCGCCGCGTACGGCACGCTTGTCGGCATCCGTGAGCTTCTGATCAATCGTCTGTGGGGGCGGGGTTACTCGCCCCCACAGAGTGACAAGGGGCCACGGAGCAGCGCCGTTAGCGCTGTGAAAACAAAAAGCCCCCGAACTTTTCAGCGCGGGGGCTTTTTGTAGAATGTGGCGGTGAAGAAGGGATTTGAACCCTTGATACGATTTCTCGTATACACACTTTCCAGGCGTGCTCCTTCGACCACTCGGACACTTCACCGTTTCTCTTCAAGCCTTTCAGCCTGTCGAGGCGCGCTAATTTAGTGGAAGAGCTTTTCTTTGGCAAGCATTTTTTCAGAAATTTCATGCGTTTATGCAAATTCACTGAAAACCCGAGGCCGCCAGGGCAATGCTGCCAATCTCGCCTGCGCTTTTACCGCCTGCATAGGCCCTGCCCCGGCGCGCCAAGGCATGCCGGGCAAACGCTGACCGGCCAGTCAGCCTTGCTGCTTTACCTGGCAGGCAGTGCTGGGTAACGTCGCAAGCACGCCACCCAAAGGACTCTGCCATGAGCGAGCTGATTACCTACCATGCCGAAGACGGCATCGCCACCCTGACCCTGAACAACGGCAAGGTCAACGCCATCTCGCCGGATGTCATCATCGCCTTCAACGCCGCCCTCGACCGCGCCGAGCAGGAACGTGCAGTGGTCATCATCACCGGGCAGCCGGGCATACTCTCTGGCGGCTACGACCTCAAGGTCATGACCGCCGGCCCCAAAGAAGCGATCAGCCTGGTGACCGCCGGCTCCACCCTCGCCCGCCGCCTGTTGTCGCACCCGTTCCCGGTGATCGTCGCCTGCCCCGGCAATGCCGTGGCCAAAGGTGCCTTCCTGCTGCTGTCGGCCGACTACCGCATCGGCGTCGAAGGGCCGTACAAGGTCTGCCTGAACGAAGTGCAGATCGGCATGACCATGCACCATGCCGGCATCGAGCTGGCCCGCGACCGCCTGCGCCGCTCGGCCTTCCACCGCTCGGTGATCAATGCCGAGATCTTCGACCCGCAAGGGGCGCTGGACGCCGGCTTCCTCGACAAAGTGGTGCCGGCCGAGCAACTGCACGAAGCGGCGCTGGCCGCTGCCCGTGAATTGAAGAAGCTGAACATGCTGGCGCACAAGAACACCAAGCTCAAGGTGCGCAAGGGGCTGCTCGATGCCCTGGATAAAGCCATCGAGCTGGACCAGAACCCGATGGGTTAAGCCCAAGACCCACGCCGACATTTGCCTCTTCCAGTGTACAGTCGTACACTGGAATTCGACTGTCTGGTGTGAGTCTCGTCATGCTTTATTCGTTGCGCATGCTCCTGTTAGGCCTGCATTTTCTGCTGGTGGGCGGCATAGGCCTGGTGATCGGCCTGTGCCGCCCCTTCAACCCCGACAACAGCCGGCTCTTCGCCCGGCTCTATAGCGTGCCGGCCACCTGGCTGATGCGTATCCGGCTAAAGGCCGAAGTCGGCCCGCTGTTCGATCACCCTCCCGGGTGCGTCATCGTCGCCAACCACCAGTCCAATTTCGACCTGTTCGTGATCGGCCAGGTGGTGCCGAAGCGCACCGTGGCCATCGGCAAGAAGAGCCTGGGCTGGATCCCGTTGTTCGGCCAGCTGTTCTGGTTGGGCGGCAACGTATTGGTCGACCGCAAGAACCCCTACCAGGCGCGCAAGGCACTGCAAAAGACCACCCACGTTCTGCACAACGACACCTCGATATGGATCTTCCCGGAGGGCACCCGCAACCCGGACGAGCACCTGCTGGCCTTCAAGAAAGGCGCCTTCCACATGGCCATCGAAGCCGGCGTGCCGATCGTGCCAGTGTGCGTCAGCCGCTATGCCCGGCGCCTGAGCCTGAACAGCTGGCGGCGGCGAACGGTGATCGTGCGCTCGCTGCCACCGATTGCCACGGCAGGCATGAGCCAGCGGGACATCCCCGCACTGATCGAGCAGTGCCGCAGCCAGATGCAGCACTGCATCGACCGCATGGAAGCTGAACTGGCGAGCCACTAGGTTGCCCTCAAGCGCCTTACAGCCCAAGCTGTAAACCGTGTTCAACCGAATAAGTGGACAACCATGGGTCGAGTCGTGGCATCGGCGGTGTACAGCGCCGGCAGAAAAGTCACCAATATCAGCATCGACGAAGGCAGCGAATGGGCATGCAAGCCTGGCCACTTCGTCTGGATCGGCCTGGAGGAGCCCAACGCCGAGGAGTTGGCCACCCTGCAGCGCCAGTTCAACCTGCACGAGCTGGCCATCGAAGATGCCCTGGAAAAACACAGCCGGCCCAAGCTTGAAACCTTCGGCGACGCGCTGTTCATCGTCACCTATTCGCCGGTGCGTCATGAGGGCAAGCTGGAGTTCATCGAAACCCACATCTTCGCCGGCAATGGCTACATCATCACCTGCCGCAACGGCCACTCCAAATCCTATGCCCTGGTGCGCCAACGCTGCGAGGCGCGGCCTTTGCTGCTGGAACACGGCGAGGACTTCGTGCTGTACGCGCTATTGGATTTCGTGACCGAGAACTACCAACCGGTCAGCGAAGCCATTCATGGCGAGATCGAGGAGCTGGAGCAGAGCGTGCTCGGTGGCTCGCTGCAGGAGGATGACATCCGCCGCTTGCACAGCCTGCGCCGCGATATTTTGCGCTTACGCCGCTACGTGGCGCCGATGGTGGAGGTGAGCGAGGAACTGCAGCGTTTGAGCTTCCCGTTCATCGACAAGAACATGCGCCCTTACTTTCGCGACGTGCAGATTCACGTTACGCGGCAGATGGAGGACCTGGCTGGCATTCGCGATATCGCCAGCCAGACCATCGAGATCGGCATGTTGCTGGAGTCGTCGCGCCAGAGCATCGTGCAGCGCAAATTCGCGGCCTGGGCAGCGATACTGGCCTTCCCCACGGCGATTGCCGGGATCTATGGGATGAACTTTCAGAACATGCCGGAACTGGGGTGGCAGTACGGGTATTTTGGCGTGCTGGGGGTGATTGGGCTGGGGTGCACGGGGTTGTATGCCAGCTTCAAGAAATCGGGTTGGTTGTGAGATTGCCGGGGCCGCTTGGCGACCCCAAACCCTCACGCCAGGTTACCCTTGTTCACCGGCTGTTCGATAAACCGCAACATCCACTCCCCCACCAGATCGCCCTGATGCTCGGTGGCCAGGCTGGCCACGGCCTTGTGGTAAACCTCATCGCCCAGATACGCCTGGCGCGCATCCAGTAATGCCCTGGAGTAATCGTGCACGAACTCCGGATGCCCCTGGAAGCACAGTACCTGGTCACCAATGTGGTAGGCGGCGTTCGGGCAGAAGTCGCTGGAGGCAATTACGGTAGCGCCTTCCGGCAACTCGGTCACCTGGTCCTGGTGGCTGATCAGCAAGGTCAGCTCGGACACCTTCGGGTCCATCCACGGCGCATGTGCCGCCAGTGAGTAACGGTGGATACCCACCCCCCAGCCCTGCTCGGCACGCTCAGCCTTGCCACCCAGAGTCAGGGCCAGCAGTTGATGGCCGAAACAGACGCCCAGCAGCTTCTCGCCGCGTGCGTAAAGCTTCAACAGGTAGGCCTTGAGTTGCTGGATCCACGGATCGGAACCGAACGAATCGGCCTTGCTGCCGGTTACCAGATAGGCATCGAACACTTCATCGTCGGCGGGATAGTCGCCGTTCATCACGTTGTACACACGAAATTCGGCGGCGATCGACTGACGCGAGAACAGCTGCTCGAACATCCTGCCATAGCCGTGGTACTGCGCCGTAAACTCCGGTCGCAGGACATCGGTTTCCAGGATGCAGATGCGTAACGACATAGGGATAGTCCTGAACGACATGGGTGGGAATCTGCTGTAGAGACTGCCGCGAAAGGCACGTACAAGCAAGTAGGCCGCACTGACGAACGGTCATATTTTGCCGGCGTATCGTTGGCGTCAACGCAGCGGTCTAGTGAGAGCATGCCAGCCGCATGGCAATTGGCCTCATAACGCAGTGAAATTAAACAACCTTACAATTAGAACAAAGGGTTCTCAAACATGGATGACGCACACCCTACTGTTGGTTGTATATGCACTTTCAAGAGGCAAGCAGACTTGGCGTCAACCTACGCCACTGCGATCGACCCGAGACGCGACATGGAAGCCAACGGGTATTCAGGAATAACAACAAGAAGGCGGTCCGCCATGTTCAGACAATCGAAAATACGCCAAGCGGGGCTCATTGTCTTTGCCACGACTTTACTGCTGATCCTGCCGAACCTGACACGTTTGTTCGGCTGACGGCGGATGTGGCGCCAACAGGCAACGCACAGGTAACCTGCCGGCCTTGATGGTCGGAGATTAACCATGCGCCAATGCCTTGCCCTACTCGCCTTGCTACTCAGCCTGCCACTGTCGGCGGCGCAGCTGCACCTGGAGCTGGGTGCACACTCGCGCCAGTGGAGCAGCGCTGAACTGCTTGGCCACCCGCAGGCCCAGGACATCCGCATCGAGCAGGACGTTTCCTATAAGCGCCCCATGCACTATCGGGCCATACCTTTGGCTGCGCTGATGCAGGGGGTAGCTGCCAGCGACCACCTGCAAGCCGTGGCCCTGGATGGTTTTGCTGCCGAAATGCCCGCCGCCCCGCTGCTGCAAGAAGGGCCGGCACGTGCCTGGCTGGCGATCGAAGACCCCGCCAAACCGTGGCCAGGGCTGGGCAAAGGCAAACCCAGTGCCGGGCCGTTCTACCTGGTATGGACGGCATCGCAAGCCAGTGGCATACGCCCGGAACAGTGGCCGTTTCAGATCGCCACCATCCGCCGCCTGGCCTCGGTCGAACAGCGTTTCCCCGCGCTATTGCCAGACCCGAAGCTGCCAGCCGACGACCCGGTGCGCCAGGGCTTTGCGCTGTTTCAGCAAAATTGCCTGGCCTGCCACCGCCTCAATGGTGCAGGTGACGCCCAGCTGGGGCCGGACCTGAACCTGCCGCACAACCCTACCGAGTACTTCCAACCGGCGTTTCTGCGCCAGCTGATACGTGACCCACAGAGCCTGCGGCGCTGGCCACAGGCGAAGATGCCGGGGTTTACAGAGGATGTGCTGAGCGACCAGGAGCTGGATGCGCTACTGGCTTATCTGGGGCATATGGCTGGGCGCAAGCCCTGAGATGCTGGGGCTGCTTGGCAGCCCCCGGTCCATGAGTGTCAGGCGCACAACCGCTCGTGCTTGACACCCCACCCTTCGACTTCGCCGCCGTAGGGTGACACGAGTTGCTCGAACCATTCTTCGAAGTCGCCAATCCCTCCATAAGTGGCATACATGACCTTGCTCAGTTCAAGGTGCCAGGCGCCGTCTTTCATTTCGCGCACCTGGGCGTTGAGGGACTCGCCACGAAATTGCCCGGCTGCACGACGTGCGCCGGCTTCGTCTGGGAATACTGCGTAGAACTCGATGGGATGGATACGGGTGAAATCGAAACCGCCAGCTTTCATCTGGCGCAGGACATTGCTGCTGATATCGTCGTTCTGGCTGCTCATGAATCGTCCTCCTGCAAAGCAATGGATAGACTTTCCGGGCACTACGTACCTGCCGGCGGTGCCGGGCAGATCGAGTTGTATAGAGCTGATGCAAGACGCGAATTGAAAGGTGCCGGCCCGCAGAAAAGGCTGGCACCTGGCTCCAGCGTAGTGCCTGGGCAGGCACCACGTCAACGCACGGATCAGGGCGCTTCGTGAATATCGGTGATGGTCACGCCAGTTTGCTCCTTGAGCCAGCGTGCCGTGGGGGATACTGCGCGGTCCTGGAAGTCGTTGAGGTCCAGCTCATCCATGACCGGAAACAGCTGCGAGCGAATGGCACGGGCCGCGTCTTCTTCGCTGGGGCACTGCTCGGCCCGCAGCTTCAATGACGTCGGTTCGCCTTTCTGGTCGGCAAAGATGACTTCCCACTCTTTCATTGGACGAGCCCTCTCAATCAAACAACGCCGGGTGTGTGACGTCTGTATAGCTTGACCTTGGGCGGGGGCAATTGTTCAGTTGGCAGGACTCTGTGGTGGCGTTCGGGTCGCCTCCACACTTGCCGACGAGGGGCCGCACGGCGGCCCCTGTTGCAGCGTTACTTCGGTGTGCCGTGCACGACACCTGCGGTGTTGTCCAACAGGCTCTTGGTCGCGGTCTGGATGTACGCTTCAAGCTTTTTCAGCATTTCCGGCTGGTCCGGGCTTTCGATCAGCTCGGCCTTGAACTCGCTGCCCAGCTGGTAGCGGTACATGCGCGGGCTCATGTCCTTGGACTCGATGAGGATGCGGTCACCCTGCACCAGGCCCACGATCTGCTCGCTGCCCGACGGCTTGATCATGCCAACGCCCTGGTCGCCTTCAGGCAGGTTGAGCAGGTCGCGGCCCCAGCACTGATGGCGGGTCTGGCCACCCAGGCGGCCCATGATGGTCGGCACGATGTCGACCTGGGTACCGACGGTGTGGTCGACCGCACCGAACTTCTCCTGGATGCCCGGGGCAATCAGCAGCAGCGGCACGTTGAAGCGGCCCAGGTCCAGCTCGGTGACCTGCTGGTGGTTGCCGAAGCCGTGGTCACCGACGATGACGAACAGCGTCTCCTTGAAGTACGGCTGTTTGCGCGCCTTCTCGAAGAACTGGCCCAGCGCCCAGTCGGAGTAGCGCATGGCGGTCAGGTGCTCGTCCAGGCGGCCCTGGCCGGTGACCGGCTCTACCGGCAGGTCCTTGGGCAGCGCGTATGGGGTGTGGTTGGACAGGGTCTGCAGCAGCGCATAGATCGGCTTCTTGCCGTCGTGCTTGGCCAGCTCCTCGGCGCCACGGTCGAACATGTCCTGGTCGGACACACCCCAGGTCGGGTCGGAGAACACCGGGTTGACGAAGTCGTTACGGCCAATGAAGGTGGTCATGCCCTGGTTGCCGAAGAAACCGGACTGGTTGTCCCAGGCGAAGTCACCGTTGTAGACGTACACATCGTCGTAGTCGCGGGCGCTGAGCAGCGCCGGCAGGCCAGACAGCTTGTGGCCGCCTTCCGGGGTCTGCATCAGGTATTCGAAGCCTGGCAGGTTGGGGAAGCAGGCCATGGTGGCGAACATGCCCTGGTGGGTATGGGTGCCGTTGGAGAAGAAGCGGTCGAACAACAACCCTTCTTTGGCCAGCTTGTCAAAGTACGGGGTGATGTTGTTGGGGCTGCCCAGGGCGCCTACCGAGTGGCCGGCGAAGCTCTCCATGAGGATGACCACGACGTTCTTGATCGGCAGGGTGCGCTCGGCTGGCGGTACGAAGTCACGGCGGATCGCAGCCTCGTCGGCGTCGACCAGGGTATCGTGGGCGGTCAGCAGTTGCTCGCGCACGGTCTGCGTGGCAAGCGGCTGGTCCAGCACAGGCTTCCAGATATTGGCGCGGTCTTCGCCGAAACGGCTCTTGGCGGCGTCGATCAGGGTCAGGGTGCCATTCAGGCCAAGCTGGTTGACGAAGTTGGAGTCGGTGGTAAAGGCATCACCCCAACGCATCGGCGGGCCCTGGCGCAGGGTGCCACGGGCAGCAACCACGGCCACCAGCAGGATCACCATGAACACTGCCAGGCGGTTGTACCACTTTGCTGCGGGACGCTGCAGGGTAGCGCCGGCCGACTGGCCGCCACGGGTCATGCGGTCGACGCCCTTGAACAGCAGGCTCAGCAGCCAGGTACCAACGACCCAGGCCAGCAGGTAGCGGACCACCGGGAAGCCGTACCAGAGCATGCTCATGACGGTCTTCGGGTCTTCCTTGATGTACTGGAACACCAGCCCGTTGAGGCGCTGGTGGAACTCGCGGTAGAAGTCCAGCTCCATCAGGCCGAGGAACATCACCACGCTCGAGGCGATGGTCAGCCACAGCCGGAACACGCCACGGCGGGCCATGGCCCAGGGGCTGAGAATGGCCAGCAGCAGCGGAATGCTGATGTACACCACCACCCGCAGGTCGAAGCGCAACCCGTTGAGGAAGCCTTCGGCGACGGTCGCATAGGGCGTATCGCCGATCATGTCGCTGTTGTAGACCAACAACGCCAGGCGCACGAGGCTGAGCATCAGCATGATGACCAGGGCGCTGAGCAGCGTGTAGGCCAGGTGGGATTTCAGGGTCGGCGCGAACGACGCTCGCGCGCCCTGTCTCAAGGCATCCGTGTTAGCCATGAATGGGAAAGTCCTAGGATTGCGGGTTTGCGGAGATGGCGCTGGCTTATACCAACGCAGCATTGTGCGGGTGCGGATTCTGTTTAAACCAATGTGAAAATTTTGTCACGGCCGCATTTCTGCTTATTTCACAACCGTTGCCTGTGTGTGTAGGAGCGGCCTTGCGTCGCGAAAGGGTC
>NZ_JANIAG010000041.1:0-36194 GCF_028682155.1 Pseudomonas sp. 39004 | reverse complement strand
TCGATGCCCTTCTTGCGGAAGACTTCCAGGTGCGGGCTGTTCTTGACCTGCGCATAGGTTTCGCCGGTGAGGAAGTAGATCTTGTCCTGGCCTTCCTTGGCGCGAGCCAGGTAATCGGCCAAGGCGACGCTCTGCTCACCGCTGTCGTCATGGGTGGAGGCGAAGCGCAGCAGGCCCGCGATCTTCTCTTTGTTGGCGAAGTCCTCGGCCGGGCCTTCCTTCAGCACCTGGCCGAAGTTTTTCCAGAAGCCCTTGTACTGCTCTGGCTCGTTTTTCGCCAGCTTCTCCAGCATGTCCAGCACGCGCTTGGTCAGCGCGGTCTTCATCGAATCGATGATCGGGTCTTTTTGCAGGATTTCGCGAGAAACGTTCAGCGACAGGTCGTTGGAATCGACCACGCCCTTGATGAAGCGCAGGTACAGCGGCAGGAACGACTCGGCCTGGTCCATGATGAACACGCGCTGCACATACAGCTTCAGGCCACGCGGTGCTTCACGCTGGTACAGGTCGAACGGCGCGCGGGCCGGCACGTACAGCAGCGAGTTGTATTCAAGCTTGCCTTCGACCTTGTTGTGGCTCCAGGCCAGCGGGTTTTCGAAGTCATGGCCGATGTGCTTGTAGAACTCCTGGTATTCCTCGTCCTTGATCTCGGTACGCGGACGGGTCCACAGGGCGCTGGCACGGTTGACGGTTTCCCACTCAACGGCTGGCTGCTCCTCGCCTTCTGCAGCTTCCTGCTCTTTAGGCAGCTGGATCGGAAGGGCAATGTGATCGGAGTACTTCTTGACCAGGTTGCGCAGGCGCCAGCCATCGGCGAACTCCTGCTCATCCTTCTTCAGGTGCAGCACGATGCGGGTGCCGCGCTCTGGCTTGTCTACAGTAGCGACTTCGAACTCGCCCTCGCCTTTGGACGACCAGTGCACGCCCTCGGCAGCCGGCTGACCTGCGCGACGGCTGTAGACGTCGACCTTGTCGGCAACGATGAAGGCCGAATAGAAGCCCACGCCGAACTGACCGATCAGGTGCGAGTCCTTCTTCTGGTCACCGGTGAGGTTCTTCATGAAGTCGGCAGTACCGGACTTGGCGATGGTACCCAGGTGGGTGATGACGTCTTCGCGGCTCATGCCAATGCCGTTGTCGTCGAGCGTGATGGTGCCGGCGTCCTTGTCGAAGCTCAGACGAATGCGCAGATCCGCGTCCCCTTCGAGCAGCTCTGGCTTGGCCAGGGCTTCGAAACGCAGCTTGTCAGCCGCGTCGGAGGCGTTGGAAACCAGCTCACGCAGGAAGATTTCCTTGTTCGAGTACAGCGAATGAATCATGAGGTGCAGCAGCTGCTTTACCTCGGTCTGGAAGCCCAGGGTTTCCTTTTGTGTTTCCACACTCATGGTCTTCAAAACTCCGATCTGATGGCAGTGGGCGCCTGCAGCCGATTCGGCCTGCGTTAATGGCGGATGTCATGCAGATGGGGGCTGCCCAGGCGATTTCAAGGGCTTTTCCGGTTCGATCTTGAAATGTGCCCGGGCGGTGGCGATGGGCGACTGCCGATCACCTTGCCAGGCGGTGATGGCGACGTTGGTCACCCGTCGCCCTTGGCGCCACAGCTGGCACTGGGCGTAGGTGTCGCGAAAGTGCCCGGCGCGCAGGTAGTCGATGGAGAAGTCGATGACCTTGGGAATGCTCGCACTCTCGCTGTAGATCAGCAGGTACAACGCCGCAGACAACTCCATGAACCCTGCGATCACGCCACCATGAATCGCTGGCAGCAAAGGGTTTCCAATGTTGTCCGGGTTGGCTGGCAGGCGAAAAAGCAGGTCCTCGCCCTGGCGCTCGCATTCGATGCCGATCAGACCGGCATAGGGGATCAATGCCAGCAACGGCCGGTAGTCGCCCACCGCGTGGGCGGCATTGAGTTGCTGGCGTACGTCTGGCGGGATCATGCGCCACCCTCCTTGAGGCTGTTGCCGAAGCGAATCCCGCCCTTGATCTGCGGCCCCAGGCGCATGAACGTTCCCACCACCTGGCAGATGGGCTGGCTGGGGTCGTCCTGGTAGGCGCTGCCGCGGGTGAAGATCACATCGCGCGTCACCCGGTAGCACTGGGCATGGCCATAGATGTCCTTGCCAGCTTCGGCTGTGTGCATGTAGTCGATGCGCAGGTCCAGGGTCGGGCACACTTCAAACTGTGGCAGCGCACACAGGGTGGCCATGCCGCAGGTAGTGTCCATCAGCGTGGTCAGCGCCCCACCATGCACCGCGCCAGTTTGCGGGTTGCCAACGATTGCCGGCGACCACGGCAAGATCAACGTCATGCCCTGCGTATCGGCATGCGCCACGCGCATCTGCAACAACTGACAATGCTTCAAGGCCGACAGAAAACGCTCGGCCATGGCCATCAAGGTTGAATCGCTCATCGGCAAGTTCCAAGGCAGCGGACGCAACGGCATAAAACCGTTTAAAAGTCTATGTAGAACGGGGCGTTATATATCTGTAACCTGCGCGGAACTTATTCCGCGTAGTTGTACTCGAAGGAACAAGTCACTTATTCCACCAAGGAGATACACCCCCATGCGTAAACCTTTTGCTTTTGCTCTGATGCTGGCTGCTGCCATGGGCCTGGCCGCTTGCGATAAAGCGAGCGAAGACAAAGCCCAAGACGCACAGCAACACGCCGAGCAAGCCCAGGAAAAAATGGGCGAAGCTCAGGATAAGATGAACGACGCCGCCAAGGAAAACGCCGAAGCCGCCAAAGATCAGGCCGAAGCGCAGCAGAAGGCCGCCGAAGAAGCCGCTCCGGCAACTCCGGCAACTCCGGCTCCGGAAGCCGCCCCGGCCACTCCAGCGCCAGAAACCGCGCCTGCTACTCCGGCCGAACCTGCCAAGCAGTAATCGGCTTGTACAAAAAAACCCGACAATGTCGGGTTTTTTTATGCCTGATGTTTAAGGATTAAACGTTTCAGTTGCCGGAAGCCGAGCTCTCCTTGGCGACGTCCACCGGCGCACTTTCCGTGGGTGTGAACACCATCACATCCAGCACATCGGAATGAAACTCACGGCGGTAGAGAATCAATACGACCCCGACACTCATCACCATGAACAACCAGGGGCTGATAAACCAGCTCAACATGGCCATGCCAAAGTAATACGCGCGCAACCCCAAGTTGAACTGGTTGGCCGCCAGCGACAACACCCGCGCGGCGCGCGAGGCAAATGCCTTGCGCTCCAGCTCATTGACCAGGCGCTCGCCAATCATCGGCGCCGACCCTACCAGCACCGCCGCGAAGTTGTACTGACGCATGCACCAGCTGAAGGTGAAGAAGGCATAAACGAAGACCGTCGCCAGGCACAGCAACTTGATTTCCGACATGCCTTGGGACGTCTGCTGCACCAAGGGCAGGTCGGCCAGCAGCGACAGCGCTCTGTCCGAGGCACCGAGTACGGTGAGAATACCCGCAAGAATGATCAAGGTACTTGAGGCGAAAAACGAAGCGTTGCGCTCCAGGTTGCCGATCACGCTGGCATCGGCGATGCGGTTGTCGCGCATCAACATGCGCCGCATCCAGTCTTCGCGGTACAGGTGCAGCACGCTGGCCAGGCAAGCGGTGTCGCGGCCCTTCCAGATGGCATAACGGGTGTAGCCGCCCCAGCAGGCTGCGAACCAGCAGATTGCCAGCAGGTTGTTGAAGTTGCTTTGAATGAAGTTCATGCAGGTTTCCCGAAAGCCAGGTGCACAAAGAATAGAGACCGGGTTTCGACGCCCGCAAGCAGCAAAAGGCACACCACCGCAACGAATAAGGCCGCTTCGCGCAACCGCCTGCAAAAACGCCCCAGGCAAACAACAAAAAACCCCGCATCCATTCGGAGACGGGGTTTCAGGTGTAAACCGCTGGCTGGCACCCTGTGGCTTGTGGCCGGTGCAGCCCTCAGGCTTCAACCTATCAGGCCAGCGCCTCGCGCGGCTTGCCCAGCATGCGGTCGTAGATCACGGCCGCGGCCAGGGTCACCACCGACGGCACCAGCCAGGCCAGGCCCTGATCACTCAGCGGCAGGTGAGCGACGGCGTCCGGCAGTACATGCGCCAGGCTGCTGCCTTTGATCGCATCGACGACGCCGAACACCAGCGACACCAGCATGACCGGTGCGAGAATGCGCGTTGGCGAGTTCCACAGGTCTTTGACGAAGCTCAGGCCCACCACCACGATGCACGGCGGGTAGATCGCCGTCAGTACCGGGATCGAGAACATGATCAGCTTGGTCAGGCCCAGGTTGGAGATCAGCAACGAGAAGCCCGCCAAGATCACCACCAGTGCGCGATACGACAGCGGCAGAATCTGGCTGAAGTACTCGGCACAGGCGCAGGTCAGGCCGACCGCGGTCACCAGGCACGCCAACGCGATCAGCACGGCCAGGAAGCCACTGCCGAGCGAGCCAAAGGTGTGCTGCACATAGGCATGCAATACGGCCGCACCGTTGGTGGCGTCAGCCGCGATATCGTGGCTGCCCGCCCCCAGGCGGAACAGGCTGATGTACACCAGGGCCAGGCCGACCCCGGCGATCAGGCCGGCGATGATGGCATAGCGGGTAATCAGCTTCGGCGATTCGACACCGCGCGAGCGGATGGCATTGACGATGACGATACCGAACACCAGCGCGCCCAGGGTATCCATGGTCAGGTAACCATCGGAGAAGCCCTTGGAGAACGCCGCAGCCGCATAGGCAGGTTGCGCTTCACCAATGGTGCCGGCCGGCAGCGCGAACGCCGCGATACCCAGCACCGCCAAGGCGATGATCTTCAGCGGCGCGAGGAAGCGCCCCACGGTATCGAGCAGCTTGCCCGGATACATGGACACCGCCAGCACCACGATGAAGTACACCAGGCTGTAGAGGAACAGCGCCAACGGGCTTTCGCCGGTCAACGGTGCCACGCCGACTTCGAACGATACGGTCGCGGTACGCGGCGTCGCGAACAGCGGGCCGACCGACAGGTAGCACACGGCCGCCAACAGGCCACCGAAGAACTTGCCGATCGGGCTGCTCAGGGCATCCATGCCGCCACCGACCTTGGCCAGCGCGACCACGGTGATGACCGGCAGGCCCACGGCGGTCACCAGGAAGCCCAGGGCAGCCATCCACACGTGCGGGCCAGACTGCAGACCGACGATAGGCGGGAAGATGATATTGCCGGCGCCTACGAAAAGCGCAAACGTCATAAAGCCAAGCGCCAGGATATCCTGGCCTTTTAAAACTTTCATTTGAGGTAGTACCACACTGCTGAAATCGGGATTCGAGAAGGGATTTCCCCATGGATGAGGGAAATGCTGCCCGGCTTGATGAGCCAGACCCGTTTAGCGTGTCGTTCCCTTTTGGGGGACGGGCACAGAGTGAACGCGTAGATTAACTGTTTTGACAGTCAAACGCACTGGCACAGTGCTGCTTGTCCGATGTGCGTATGTGTTTGTCGTCTGTGCGACCGGGGACGGGGCAATTATCTCAGGGATCGGAAAAACGTCTTTGTGAAAATTCCTATCATACCCATCGAAAATTCCTGGTTGTCTGTTCCAGCCTCTTCGCGGGGCAAAAAAACACAATGCTGATAACGACAAAGGCCACCCGAAGGTGGCCTCTGTGCGCGTGGGGGGTAAAGCGTATTACTTCTTGGCTTCCCAGCCAGTCAGCTCGGCCAGGGCCTTGCCGATGTCGGCCAGCGAACGCACGGTTTTAACACCTGCGTCCTGCAGCGCAGCGAACTTCTCGTCCGCAGTGCCTTTGCCGCCAGAGATGATGGCGCCAGCATGGCCCATGCGCTTGCCCGCAGGTGCGGTAACACCGGCGATGTAGGAAACGACAGGCTTGGTGACGTGGGCCTTGATGTAGGCCGCGGCTTCTTCTTCAGCCGAACCGCCGATCTCGCCGATCATGACGATCGCTTCGGTCTTCGGGTCTTCCTGGAACAGCTTCAGGATGTCGATGAAGTTGGAGCCTGGGATCGGGTCACCGCCGATGCCGACGCAGGTCGACTGGCCGAAGCCGGCGTCGGTGGTCTGCTTGACCGCTTCATAGGTCAGGGTGCCGGAACGCGAAACGATACCGACTTTGCCTGGCAAGTGGATGTGACCTGGCATGATGCCGATCTTGCACTCGCCCGGGGTGATGACACCTGGGCAGTTAGGGCCGATCAGGGTAACGCCCAGCTCGTCGCACTTGACCTTGGCATCCAGCATGTCCAGGGTAGGAATGCCTTCGGTGATGCAGACGATCAGCTTGATGCCGCCGAAGGCAGCTTCCAGGATCGAGTCTTTGCAGAACGGAGCCGGAACGTAGATGACCGAAGCATCAGCGCCGGTCGCTTCCACGGCTTCCTTGACGGTGTTGAACACCGGCAGGCCCAGGTGGGTGGTGCCACCCTTACCTGGGGTAACGCCGCCGACCATCTTGGTGCCGTAGGCGATGGCTTGTTCGGAGTGGAAAGTACCCTGCGAGCCGGTGAAGCCCTGGCAGATGACTTTGGTGTCTTTATTGATCAGGACGCTCATTACTTGCCCTCCGCAGCTTTGACAACTTGTTGAGCAGCGTCGGTCAGGCTGGTTGCCGCAATGATGTTCAAACCGCTTTCTGCCAGTACTTTAGCGCCCAGTTCGGCGTTGTTGCCTTCGAGGCGAACGACAACCGGAACTTTAACGCCGACTTCTTTCACTGCACCGATGATGCCTTCGGCAATCATGTCGCAACGAACGATGCCGCCGAAGATGTTGACCAGAACGGCCGCGACATTGCTGTCGGACAGAATGATCTTGAACGCTTCGGTAACGCGCTCTTTGGTAGCACCGCCGCCAACGTCGAGGAAGTTGGCTGGCTTGCCGCCATGCAGGTTGACGATGTCCATGGTACCCATGGCCAGGCCAGCACCGTTGACCATGCAGCCGATGTTGCCTTCCAGGGCCACGTAGTTCAGCTCGAAGCTGGCAGCGTGGGCTTCACGAGGGTCGTCCTGCGACGGGTCGTGGAAGGTTTTCAGCTTAGGCTGGCGGTACATGGCGTTTGCGTCGATGTTGATCTTCGCATCCAGGCAGTGCAGGTCGCCGTCGGCCTTGATGACCAGCGGGTTGACTTCCAGCAGGGCCAGGTCGTGTTCTTTGAACAGCTTGGCCAGGCCTACGAAAATCTTGGCGAACTGTGCAACTTGCTTGCCTTCCAGACCCAGCTGGAATGCCAGTTCACGACCCTGGAACGGCTGTGCGCCGACCAGTGGATCGATAGTAGCCTTGATGATCTTCTCAGGAGTTTCGTGAGCAACTTTCTCGATGTCCACGCCACCTTCGGTGGAGGCCATGAATACGATGCGGCGGCTCGAGCGATCGACTACAGCGCCCAGGTACAGCTCTTTGGCGATGTCAGTGCAGGACTCGACCAGGATCTTGGTCACTGGCTGACCGTTGGCGTCGGTCTGGTAGGTTACCAGGCGCTTGCCCAACCATTGCGCAGCGAACGCCTTGGCGTCTTCCTTGCTGCGAACCAGCTTGACGCCGCCCGCTTTACCGCGACCACCTGCGTGAACCTGGGCTTTTACAACCCACTCGGAACCGCCGATCTTGTCGCAAGCTTCTGCTGCAGCTTCAGGGGTATCGACAGCGAAACCCTTGGATACTGGCAGGCCGTATTCAGCGAACAGCTGCTTACCCTGATACTCGTGAAGATTCATGCTTTTTACCGTCTTCGTTAGGTACTGCGCTTCGGCGCTGCGCCATTACTGGCGCCGCACCACCTGTGACCGTTGACCCCGGGTTATCCCGTGTAGTCCGATCCGGCGAACTTTCCGCGGTGAGTCATGCACGCAAGACTCACGACGGGCAGCCCGCCGTGGTTTCTTATAATTAACGCTTCTTACGGTTGGCTACGTGAATGGCGCCGCCATTCACTGCCAGCGCTGCTTCATGCAACGCTTCGGACAGGGTTGGATGGCTGAAGACCATCATGCCCAGATCCTCGGCACTGGTGCCGAATTCCATTGCGATTGCGCCCTGCTGTACCAGCTCGGCAGCGGATGGGCCAATCACGTGCACACCCAGTACGCGGTCGGTCTTGGCATCGGCGATGACCTTGACGAAACCACCGGTGTCGTTGGCCGCCATCGCACGGCCGCTGGCCGCGAACGGGAAGGTGCCTACGTTAACCTCAACACCCTCGGCCTTCAAGGACTGTTCGGTCTTGCCGACCCACGCGATTTCCGGATGGGTGTAGATAACCGATGGGATCAGGTCGTAGTTCATCTGGGCCTTGTGGCCTTTGATGCGCTCGACAACCATGATGCCCTCTTCCGAGGCCTTGTGCGCCAGCATCATGCCGCGAACCACGTCACCGATGGCGAACACGCCCGGAACGCTGGTAGCGCAGTGATCGTCAACGAAAATGTAGCCACGCTCGTCGATGGTCACGCCGCTGTCCGAAGCCAGCAGGTCAGTGGTCACTGGACGACGGCCGACCGCAACGATCAGCTTGTCGAAGGTGATCTTCTGCTCGCCGTTGGCATCGGTGTAGGTGACTTCGACTTCGTTGCCATTGACTTTCGAGCCAGTGACGCGCGCGCCCAGCTTGATGTCCAGGCCTTGCTTGGTCAGGGTCTTCTGGGCTTCTTTCGACACCGCGGTGTCGGCAGCCATCAGGAAGGTTTCCAGGGCTTCCAGGACGGTGACCTGAGCACCCAGGCGCGACCATACCGAACCCAGCTCCAGGCCGATAACGCCGGCGCCGATCACGCCCAGACGTTGTGGCACGGTCTGGAATTCCAGGGCGCCGGTGGAGTCGACGATGACGTTCTGGTCGACCGGAGCCGGCGGAATGTCGATCGGACGCGAACCGGAGGCCAGGATCACGTTCTCGGCTTCGATGATTTCGGTGGTGCCGTCAGCCTTGGTGACTTCGACTTTCTTGCCAGCCAGCAGTTTGCCGTGGCCCTGGATCGAAGTAACGCCATTGGCCTTGAACAGGGTGGCAACGCCGCCGGTCAGGTTCTTGACGATACCCGCCTTGCGGCCGACCATCGCGGCAACGTCCATCTTCACTTCGCCAGTGGAGATACCGTGGACGTTGAAGCTCTCTTTGGCTTCCTTGTACTTCCAGGAGCTGTCCAGCAGCGCCTTGGACGGAATGCAACCTACGTTCAGGCAGGTGCCGCCCAGGGCCAGCTTGCCCTCGGCGTCGGTGTATTTCTCGATACAGGCAGTCTTCAGACCAAGTTGGGCAGCCTTGATGGCAGCCACATAGCCGCCAGGACCTGCACCAATCACCACTACGTCGAATTTCTGGGTCATAAAAGATTCCTTTTTAGCTTCAAGCGGCAAGCTGCAAGCCGCAAGACCAGCAGGCTTCGGCTTGAAGCTTGCGGCTTGCAGCTTACAGCTGCGCGATTAGATGTCCAGCAGCAGGCGAGACGGATCTTCCAGCAGGTTCTTGATGGTGACCAGGAAGGTTACCGCTTCCTTGCCGTCGATCAGGCGGTGATCGTACGACAGCGCCAGGTACATCATCGGGCGGATAACCACTTGGCCGTTGATGGCCATCGGGCGCTGGATGATGTTGTGCATGCCGAGAATGGCAGCCTGCGGCGGGTTGACGATCGGGGTCGACATCATCGAACCGAAGGTGCCACCGTTGGTGATGGTGAAGGTGCCGCCGGTCATCTCTTCGATCGACAGCTTGCCGTCACGGGCCTTCTTGCCAAAGGTGGCGATGCCGTTCTCGATTTCAGCCAGGCTCATCGACTCGGCGTTACGCAGTACTGGAACCACCAGGCCACGGTCGCTGGAGACAGCAACGCCGACGTCGGCGAAGCCGTGGTAGACGATGTCGTTGCCGTCGATCGAGGCGTTGACAGCCGGGAAGCGCTTCAGGGCTTCGGTGGCGGCCTTGACGAAGAACGACATGAAGCCCAGGCGTACGCCGTTGTGGGTCTTCTCGAACAGGTCCTTGTACTTCGAACGCAGGGCCATGACTTCGGTCATGTCGACTTCGTTGAAGGTGGTCAGCATCGCCATGTTGGACTGGGCTTCGACCAGACGCTCGGCGATCTTGGCACGCAGACGGGTCATCGGCACGCGTTTCTCGGTGCGATCACCAGCGGCGGTCACAACCGGGGCAGCAGCGGCAGGCTTGGCAGCCGGTGCTGCGGCAGGGGCCGACTTCTTGTTGGCGACTGCAGCAACCACGTCTTCCTTGGTGACGCGACCGCCTTTGCCGGTGCCGGCAACGGTAGCCAGGTCGATACCGTTCTCTTCGGCCAGCTTGCGCGCGGCAGGCGCGGCAACCGGGTCGTCTTCGCCAGCATCGGCGGCAGCGGCAACCGGGGCAGCAGCGGCTGGGGCAGCAGCAGGCGCGGCAGCAGCGCCACCTTCAACGATCGAACCCAGCACTTCGTCGGACAGGACGGTGTCGCCCTCGCCCTTGACGATGTCACCCATCACGCCATCGGCGGTGGCCAGGACTTCCAGGACGACCTTGTCGGTCTCGATGTCGACGATCAGCTCGTCACGTTTGACGGCTTCGCCCGGCTTCTTGTGCCAGGTGGCAACGGTGCCGTCGGCAACCGATTCCGGGAAGGTTGGGGCTTTGATCTCGATAGCCATTATCTGTGTTTCCTTAAATTCGGTTTCAGGTGCGCGAAGGCGTTAGACAGTGAAGGCGTCTTGCAGCAGTTTTTCCTGCTGTTCGGCGTGCTTCGAAGCGTAACCACAGGCTGGCGCGGCAGAAGCGTCGCGGCCGGCGTATTCCAGGACCAGTGCCTTGTTGTGGCGGCCCAGGATACGGCGCATGTGGTGCTGGCTGCTGTACCAGGCGCCCTGGTTCATCGGTTCTTCCTGACACCAGACGGCATGCTTGAGGTTGGTGTATGGCGCCAGGATTTCGACCAGGTCGTCTTCCGGGAACGGATACAGCTGCTCGATACGCACGATCGCGATGTCTTCACGGCCTTCGGCACGGCGTTTTTCCAGCAGGTCGTAGTAGACCTTGCCGCTGCACAGGACCAGGCGTTCGACCTTGGCCGGATCGAGGTTGTCGATTTCCGGGATCACGGTCTGGAACGAACCTTCTGCCAGGTCTTCCAGGGTCGAGATGGCCAGCTTGTGGCGCAGCAGCGACTTCGGCGTCAGGACGATCAGCGGCTTGCGCAGCGGACGGATGACCTGGCGACGCAGCAGGTGGTAGATCTGTGCCGGGGTGGTCGGTACGCACACCTGGATGTTGTGCTCGGCGCACAGCTGCAGGTAACGCTCCAGACGCGCGGAGGAGTGCTCCGGCCCCTGCCCTTCGTAGCCGTGTGGCAGCAGCATGGTCAGACCGCACAGGCGACCCCACTTGTGCTCACCGCTGGTGATGAACTGATCGATCACCACTTGCGCACCGTTGGCGAAGTCGCCGAACTGGGCTTCCCAGATCACCAGCGCGTTCGGCGTGGTGGTCGAGTAGCCGTATTCGAAGGCCAGTACCGCTTCTTCCGAAAGGAAGGAGTCGTACAGGTCGAAGCGCGGCTGGCCCGGGAACAGGTTCTGCAGCGGTACGTAGGTGCTGGCGTCCTTCTGGTTGTGCAACACCGCGTGGCGGTGCGAGAAGGTGCCACGGCCGATGTCCTGGCCGGTCATGCGGATCGGGTGACCTTCGAACTGCAGGGTGGCGTACGCCATGGTCTCTGCGTAACCCCAGTTGATCGGCAAGCCACCGGCCTGCATCTTCTGGCGATCTTCGTAGATCTTCGACACCTGACGCTGGACGACGAAGCCTTCCGGCAGCTCGAGCAGCTTGGCCGACAGGTCCTGCAGGGTCTTGAGGTCGAAACGGGTGTCGTGACGCGCGGTCCAGGCGTGGCCCAGGTACGGACGCCAGTCGACGAACAGCTCGCGGTTCGGCTCCTTGACCAGGCTCTTGACCACGTGCAGGCCGTTGTCCAGGGCGTTGCGGTACTCGTCGATCTTGGCCTGAGCGCGCTCGGCGTCGATGCGACCGGCCTGGATCAGTGCCTCGGCATACAGCTCACGGGTGGTGCGCTGTTTGCTGATCTGCTGATACATCAGCGGCTGGGTACCGTTCGGCTCGTCGGCCTCGTTGTGGCCGCGACGGCGGTAGCAGACTAGGTCGACGACCACGTCACGCTTGAACTGCATGCGGTAATCGATGGCCAGCTGGGTCACGAACAGCACGGCTTCCGGGTCATCCCCGTTGACGTGCAGGATCGGCGCCTGAATCATCTTGGCAACGTCGGTGGCGTACTCGGTGGAGCGCGCATCCAGCGGGTTGCTGATGGTGAAACCGACCTGGTTGTTGATCACGATGTGCACGGTACCGCCGGTCTTGAAACCGCGGGTCTGCGACATCTGGAAGGTTTCCAGGACCACGCCCTGGCCGGCGAATGCCGCGTCACCGTGGATCGAGATCGGCAGTACCTTGTCGCCAACGGTGTCGTTGCGACGATCCTGACGGGCGCGCACCGAACCCTCGACCACTGGCGAGACGATTTCCAGGTGGGACGGGTTGAACGCCATGGCCAGGTGAACTTCGCCACCGGTGGTCATCACGTTCGAAGAGAAGCCCTGGTGATACTTGACGTCACCGGAGCCCAGCTCGTTCATCTTCTTGCCTTCGAACTCGTCGAACAGCTCGCGCGGGTTCTTGCCGAAGGTGTTGACCAGCACGTTCAGACGGCCACGGTGGGCCATGCCGATCACGACTTCCTTGGTGCCGTAGGAGCCGGAGCGCTGGATCATCTCGTCCAGCATCGGGATCAGGCTTTCGCCACCCTCCAGGCCGAAACGCTTGGTGCCCGGGTACTTGGTGCCCAGGTACTTCTCAAGCCCTTCACCGGCGGTCACGCGCTCGAGCAGGTGGGCCTGCACGTCAGCGGAAAACTCCGGACGGCCGCGCACGCTTTCGAGACGCTGCTGGAACCAGCTGCGCTGCTCGGAATCGACGATATGGGTGAACTCGGCGCCAATGGTGCGACAATATGTCTTCTGGAGCGCCTCGAAGATCTCGCGTAGGCTCGCTTCCTCTTTGCCGATGAACAGGTCGCCGGCACGGAAGGTCGTATCAAGATCGGCATTGGTCAAGCCGTAGTGATTGATCGACAGGTCTACGGGCGCAGGGCGCTGCCACAACCCCAACGGGTCGAGCTTGGCAGCCTGATGACCGCGCATACGATAGGCCTGGATCAGTCGCAGAACTTCAACCTGCTTCTTCTCGTGTTCACTGCTCACGCTCCCGGCGGATACCGGTTGGGCGCGGCGCTGGTTCTTTGCCAGCAGTACGAAATGGTCGCGGATTGTAGAGTGCGATACATCGGTAGCGGTGCTGCCGTCGGCTGGCAACTTCTGGAAGTAAGTGCGCCACTCTTCTGGCACAGCGTTAGGGTCGTGCAGGTAGAGTTCGTAGAGCTCTTCCACATATGCAGCGTTACCACCTGAAAGGTGGGCGCTTTCCCACATGCGCTGCATCACGCTTTCTTGCATGCTTGGTCACCCTCGGTTAGGGGACGATCGGCGAGAGCCACAGCAAACCTGGAAAAGTCCGAACACAGCGACTGAACCACGCCACTTGGATCCTGCTGATTTTCCGGGTACCAGCCCGGAAAGCCCCTGCTGGTCTCATATCTTCATAGGTAATGAGCGCGGGCTTTGTGGGCCCTTGCTCGAGTTTTACCTCAGTGCGGGCTCACCACCCGCACCTCGGCTTACTGCAGGTACAGCTCGATGAATCAGGTGCCGCTTTGCAGCAGCATGTTACGTACGTGACCGATTGCCTTGGTCGGGTTCAGACCTTTCGGGCAAACGTTTACGCAGTTCATGATCCCGCGGCAGCGGAATACGCTGAACGGGTCATCCAGGGACGCCAGGCGCTCCTGAGTCTTGGTGTCACGGCTGTCGGCCAGGAAGCGATAGGCCTGCAGCAAAGCAGCGGGGCCCAGGAACTTGTCCGGGTTCCACCAGAACGATGGGCAGGAAGTCGAGCAGCAAGCGCACAGGATGCACTCGTACAGACCGTCCAGCTTGTCACGCTCTTCTGGCGACTGCAGACGCTCGATGGCCGGAGGCGGCGTATCGTTCTGCAGGAATGGCTTCACCTTCTCGTACTGCTTGTAGAAGATGCTCATATCGACGACCAGGTCACGAATGACCGGCAGGCCCGGCAGCGGGCGCAGCACCAGCTTGTTGCCCTTGACCACGCCCGACAGCGGGGTGATGCAGGCCAGGCCGTTCTTGCCGTTCATGTTCATGCCATCGGAACCGCACACGCCTTCACGGCACGAGCGACGGTACGAGAAACCCTCGTCCTTTTCCTTGATCAGTGCCAGCACGTCCAGAACCATCAGGTCCTTGCCGCCGGTATCGACGTCGAACGACTCCATCTTGGGCGCCGAGTCGGTGTCGGGGTTGTAACGGTAAACTTCGACTTTCAACATAGCAGCCACCCTTAGTAAGTCCGGATTTTTGGCTCGAAGGCCGGTACGGTCTTCGGCGCAAAGTTGACGCCACGCTTGGCAACGCGCTTCTCACCCGGGTAGTACAGGGTGTGGCACAGCCAGTTCTCGTCGTCACGGTCTTCGAAGTCTTCACGGGCGTGAGCGCCGCGCGACTCTTTACGGGCTTCGGCCGCAATGGCGGTAGCTTCGGCAACTTCCAGCAGGTTCTGCAGCTCCAGCGCTTCGATACGCGCGGTGTTGAAGGCCTGGGACTTGTCGTTGATCTTCACGTTGGCGATGCGGTCACGCAGGCCAGCCAGCTGCTCGATACCCTTCTGCATGTATTCGCCAGTACGGAATACACCGAAGTAGTTCTGCATGCAGCTCTGCAGCTCGCGCTTGAGGCTTGCCACGTCTTCGCCAGCGGTACGCTCGTTGAGCTTGTTCAGGCGGTTCAGGGCAACGTCGACATCGGTGTCGCTGGCATCGCGGTACTCGACGCCTTCGGTCAGAGCCTTCTCCAGGTGCAGGCCGGCAGCACGGCCGAACACTACCAGGTCGAGCAGCGAGTTGCCGCCCAGGCGGTTGGCACCGTGGACCGATACGCACGCCACTTCACCTACGGCGAACAGGCCCGGGATGATGTGGTCCTTGCCTTCGGCGTCCATGGTGATGGCCTGGCCATGAATGTTGGTGGCAACACCACCCATCATGTAGTGGCAGGTCGGTACGACCGGCACCGGCGCGACAACCGGGTCGACGTGGGCGAAGGTCTTGGACAGTTCGCAGATACCTGGCAGGCGGCTGTGCAGCACTTCCTCGCCCAGGTGGTCCAGCTTCAGCAGTACGTGGTCCTTGTTCGGGCCCACGCCGTTGCCGGCGATGATCTCTTTGACCATGGAACGGGCAACCACGTCGCGGCCGGCCAGGTCTTTCGCGTTCGGCGCGTAACGCTCCATGAAGCGCTCGCCGTGGGCGTTGATCAGGTAGCCACCTTCACCGCGGCAACCCTCGGTGACCAGTACACCGGCGCCGGCGATGCCGGTTGGGTGGAACTGCCACATTTCGATGTCCTGCACCGGCACGCCGGCACGCAGGGCCATGCCGACACCGTCACCGGTGTTGATCAGGGCGTTGGTGGTCGAGGCGTAGATACGGCCCGCACCGCCAGTGGCCAGAACGGTGGCCTTGGACTTGATGTACAGGGTTTCGCCGGTTTCGATGCAGATCGCGATCACACCGACGAACGCGCCGTCCTGGTTCTTCACCAGGTCAACCGCGTAATACTCGTTCAGGAAGGTGGTGCCCGCCTTCAGGTTGCCCTGATAGAGGGTGTGCAGCAGTGCGTGACCGGTACGGTCGGACGCTGCGCAGGTACGAGCAGCCTGGCCGCCTTTGCCGAAGTCCTTGGACTGGCCACCGAACGGACGCTGGTAGATACGGCCGGTTTCGGTGCGCGAGAACGGCAGGCCCATGTGGTCCAGCTCGAAGACCGCAGCCGGGCCTTCCTGACACATGTATTCGATAGCGTCCTGGTCACCGATGTAGTCGGAACCTTTGACGGTATCGTACATGTGCCAGCGCCAGTCGTCGTTCGGGTCGGCCGAAGCGATGGCGCAGGTGATGCCGCCCTGGGCGGATACAGTGTGCGAACGGGTCGGGAAGACCTTGGTGACCACGGCAGTCTTGTGACCGCCCTGTGCCAGCTGCAGCGCTGCGCGCATGCCGGCGCCGCCGCCACCAATGATGATGGCGTCGAAGGAAATAGTAGGAATGCTAGCCATGGATCAGATACCCCAGAGAATCTGCACACCCCAGACGAAGTAAGCGAACATCGCAACGCCGCATACCGCCTGGAACAGGAAACGAATCGCAGTTGCCGACTTGCCGAACGCCATCGGCGTCAGGTAGTCGGTGGCAATGGTCCACATGCCGACCCAGGCGTGAGCGCCCAGGGCAACGAGGGCCAGCAGACTGAAGATCCGCATCGCGTTGTTGGAGAACAGACCGTGCCACTGGGCATAGTCGATACCTGGGTGGGCTACGACGTAACCGATCAGGAAGAGGAAGTAAGCCGCGAGAACGACCGCAGAGACGCGCTGTGCCATCCAGTCATAGAGGCCCGAACGCGACAGGTTCGTGACATTGGTTACCATACCCAAACTCCCACCAGAACGATCACCACCACGGAGATGACAATCACGATTTTCGAGCCCAGCTTGCCGCCTTCCAGCGTCTCACCGATGCCCATGTCCATGATCAGGTGGCGTACACCTGCCACCAGGTGATACAGCAGGGCGGACAGCAGGGCCCAGGTCACCAGTTTGGCCAGCGGACTGGTCAGACACGCCTTCACCTCACCGAAGCCTTCCTCGGAACCCAGGGACTTGCCCAATGCATAAAGCATGATGGCCAGGCCGAGGAACAGGATGACGCCGGAGATACGGTGCAGAATGGACGTGTACGCGGTGATCGGGAGCTTGATGGTCCTTAGGTCTAGGTTTACAGGTCGTTGGCTTTTCACGGCTTTTTTCACACTGAAGAGCCCCTAGCGAACAGGGCAAAGTTGTTGGTAAGTGTACTGGTCAGGTACCCACCACCCAGGGAACGGCGACCCCCAGCAGTTCGGGCTTGCAAGCCCCTGGCGGTCGGGTGCCGAGTATAGACAGTTAGGCTGCTTATGACAACGTGATGGGGTAGCCCAAATAGCGCATTGCCTTTAGCCAGCAAAAGGCGTAAATGGGCGACAATTTCGAGAAAAATCAGGCCTCGGAGCCCGTTTCAACCAGCCTTTAGGCAAATTGACATCTGAATTTATCCCTCTATAGTGGTGCGGGCCCTGCGTGGGGGGTCTGTCTGATGATTTCAAGCATTAATAGGAGGCCACATGGCTGACAAAAAAGCGCAGTTGGTCATCGAGGGCGCTGCCCCCGTCGAGCTGCCCATTTTAACCGGCACCGTTGGTCCTGATGTAATCGACGTCCGCGGGTTGGGGGCCACAGGTCACTTCACCTTCGACCCTGGTTTCATGGCGACCGCCTCGTGCGAGTCGAAGATCACCTACATCGACGGCGACAAGGGTATTCTGCTGCACCGCGGCTACCCGATAGAACAGCTCGCCGAGCAGTCGGACTACCTCGAAACCTGCTACCTGCTGCTCAACGGCGAATTGCCGAATGCCGAGCAGAAGGCTCAGTTCGTCAGCACCGTGAAGAACCACACCATGGTTCACGAGCAGCTGAAGTCCTTCTTCAACGGTTTCCGCCGCGACGCTCACCCGATGGCGGTGATGTGCGGTGTGGTCGGCGCCCTGTCGGCGTTCTACCACGACTCCCTGGACATCAATAACCCGCAACACCGCGAAATCTCCGCGGTGCGCCTGGTCGCCAAGATGCCGACCCTGGCCGCGATGGTTTACAAGTACTCCATGGGCCAGCCGATGATGTACCCGCGCAACGACCTGTCGTACGCGGAAAACTTCCTGCACATGATGTTCAACACCCCGTGCGAGATCAAACCGATCAGCCCGGTGCTGGCCAAGGCAATGGACCGGATCTTCATCCTCCACGCCGACCACGAGCAGAACGCCTCCACCTCCACCGTGCGCCTGGCCGGCTCGTCGGGCGCCAACCCGTTCGCCTGTATCGCCGCCGGTATCGCTGCACTGTGGGGCCCTGCCCACGGCGGTGCGAACGAAGCCGTACTGACCATGCTCGATGAAATCGGCGATGTCTCGAACATCGACACCTTCATCGCCAAGGCCAAGGACAAGAACGACCCGTTCAAGCTCATGGGCTTCGGTCACCGCGTGTACAAGAACCGCGACCCGCGCGCCACCGTGATGAAGCAGACCTGCGACGAAGTCCTGCGCGAGCTGGGCATCAAGAACGACCCGCAGCTGGAACTGGCCATGCGCCTGGAAGAGATCGCTCTGACCGATCCGTACTTCATCGAGCGCTCGCTGTACCCGAACGTCGACTTCTACTCGGGGATCATCCTCAAGGCGATCGGCATTCCGACCAGCATGTTCACCGTGATCTTCGCCCTGGCACGTACTGTAGGCTGGATCTCGCACTGGAAAGAAATGCTCTCCAGCCCGTACAAGATTGGCCGCCCGCGCCAGCTGTACACCGGCGAGCAGAAGCGCGACATCGCTGCACTGAAAGACCGCAAGTAAGCTCATCGAGCCGAACGCAAAAAGGCTGCCCTCGGGCAGCCTTTTTTATTGCCTAGCAGGCAACCCGACTAATTCAGTTTTTCTCGGCCCGCTCACGCAACCCTTTCAGGGTATTGAACGGCGCATCGACCACGAATTTGTTGGCCACCATCGCCGGCACACTGCCACCCGGCTCGGTGTGCACCTGATAGGTCACTTCCGTGCTGTCCCCCCTGGGAACCAACTTCCAGAAGCCCTCGACCTTCGCCACTCGCACAAAGCCCTTCTCTTCCGGGATATAGGTCGGCTCTTCCTTCAGGTTGCGCGTCAGGCTGCCATCCGCACCCTTGACCGTGGTGACATGCAGCACCGAATCACGCGGCGTCACCGGCCAGGGCGTATTGAACTGGGTGTAGGTCCAGCTCTGGTCGCCTTCGTGCTTGAGCAGCTTCTGCGACTTGCACTCGTGAATCCAGGCACAAGCCCCGACCACGTCTTCTTGCAGCGCCTGGACCTTGGCCAGTGGCGCCTTGATCACGGTGACACCGCGATAGGCCTTGTACTTGGAGCCCGCCACTTCACTGAGGGAGACCTTGATGCCCTCCTCGTCCTTGGCCACCTGCCAGTTCTCGGCCCAGGCGGCGGGCGCCAGCAACACACCCATGCCACACAGCAGTGCAATACGCTTGAACGATCTCATCATCTTTATCCTTGTTGTCGAAGATCCAGCCTGTCACGCCGCCGTCATCTGCTCCCACCAGCCGAGAATCCTGATTGCCTCATCGCGATCACTGCCGCACACCTCGACATCCGCCTTGAAACCGCCGCACACCGCCGGGCGTTCGGGCTTGCCGAACAAGTCGCAGAGGTTGTCGACAGTCAGGTGCAGGCAGCGTTCACCGGCCGGCTTGCCATGCGGCATGCGCGGCATGGCAGAGCTGATGGACGGGGCGATGCAGCAGGCACCACACCCCTCACGGCAATTCATGGCTATTCATCAAAATCAGGTCTCTGTGGAGCAAAATGGGACGAACGTCCCCGGATAGTAACCGCTCAAACGTGCGTTTGAAATTGCTGGCCCGATGAAATCTGCCGTGACCCGGCAGTCAGTTCACTGGCTACTGGCGGTACTCGAATTCGATCGCTGCCCCTTCAACATCGCGGCGGCTTTCATTGCGCAACTGCAGCTGCATTTCATTGCTGATCAATCGGCCATTGAGCTGGAACGGGCTTTCATCGCTCTGGGGTTTTTCGGTAAACATTGCGGGCAGCAAAGGTTTGCGCCGCGTGGCCGAACTGCCGACATTCGGCTCAAGGTCATTGACCATTTCGACAGGCAGGCTCAGGTCGAGCTTGGGCTGGGGCAGCGGCTTGGCCACCGCCTTGCTGACCGGCTTGCGCGCAGGCTTTGGCTTGGGCTTAGGCTTGCCCTTGCTGACAGCCTGCTTCGACACAGGCTTGGCAGGGGCCTTCTGCGCAGGCTTGGCCTGGCGAGCCTGTGCCTCGGCAGCAGGCTGAGCAGCCTGCGCCACTGCGCCAAAGTGGCAGAGCGGCACAAGGCAAAAACTAAGGGCGATACAGCGCAACAGTTTCATGGACATCGACAGTCAGGCTGGAAAAATGCATATGCTCCCTGTTCCGCCTGCGCCTGGCAAGCCTACAAAAGTGAACCCGTAGGCTCTCTGCACAATTGCTGAGCCAAAAGGCCAAGGGTGATCACCGCCCGCTCGGCCTCTTTATTCCACGGAATCCCGCAGTTAAGCCGGATGCAGTGGTTGAACTGCTCGGTGTTACTGAAGATCAACCCCGGCGCGATACTGATGCCCTGCTCCAGCGCCCGCACATGCAAGTCCTGGGTATTGACCCGCCCCGGCAGGCTCACCCAGAGGATGAAACCACCGGTAGGCCGGGTCATCTGGGTGCCTTCAGGGAAGTGCTGCTGCACCGCCAACTGGTAGGCACTGAGGTTCTTGCGGTACTCCTGGCGGATGTAGCGCAGATGGCGGTCATAGCCGCCGTTCTCCAAATAGGCGGCCACCCCCATCTGCGTCACACTGCACGCCGAATGGGTGGTGAACGTCTGCAGCCGCTGGATTTCATCCTGGTAGCGCCCCGCCACCATCCAGCCGACCCGCACACCCGGCGACAATGTCTTGGAAAAACTCGAGCAGTAGATCACCCGGTCGAGCCGATCGAATGCCTTGAGCGCCTTGGTCTTGCCCTGCTCGAACATCAGCTCGCCATAGATGTCGTCTTCGACGATCTGGATATCGAAGTCCGAGGCCAGGCGCAGCAATTGCTTCTGGCGTTCTTCAGGGATGGTGCCACCCAACGGGTTGCTCAGGCGCGAGGTCAGTACCAGTGCCTTGATCGACCACTGGTTGGCGGCCAACTGCAAGGCCTCGAGGCTGATGCCCGTAGACGGGTCGCTGGGGATCTCGATCACCTTCAGGCCCAGCAAGTCGGCCAACTGCAGCAGGCCGTAGTAGGTCGGCGACTCGGCGGCGATCAGGTCACCCGGGCGAGTCAGCACCCGCAGCGACATCTGCAGCGCATCGACACAGCCATGGGTCACGATGACTTCACGCGGGTCTACCAGCACGCCGGCATCGCGCATGCGAATGGCAATCTGCCGGCGCAACGGCTCAAAGCCCGGGCTGAACATGTAACTGAACGCACGCGGGCTATGGAAGCGGGTCACCTTGGCAATCTGCTGATGCAGGGCGCGCACCGGCAGATAGTCCACGTGAGGCACCGCTGCGCCGAACGGAAACACGCCATCGCGGCGCGCCTCGGTCAATACCTGCTGGATGATGCTTGCCCGGGTCACCAGGCCCGGGCGCTCCACCCGGGCGATATCCGGCGTTTGCGCGGTGAGGGCCGGGGTCTGGTGAACGTAATAGCCCGACTGCGGGCGCGCGCGGATCAGCCCCTGGTCTTCGAGATTGGCATAGGCCTGCAGCACCGTGGCGTGGCTGACATTGAGCTGAGCGCTCATCTTGCGCACCGACGGCACACGTTCGCCTGGCTGGTAGACACCGCGACGGATGTCATCGGCCAGTTGCTGGGCGATACGCTGATATAGCAGCAGGTTGGTCATGGCGATATCTCGACGCGCGGACGGGCTCGTTATTCTTGTGCGACACACTGACGGCAGAGAATACCGTAACAGTTGCGAAGTGTACGGGGACAGATTGCAGAATAGCCAACAATACAGTTGCGTGACAGCACCCGGCCGAATTCCCGTGAGTACGGTTTCTGTGCAGGGGCGCCCTTGCCGGGCGCCCCTACAAACGTTCGGCGATCGTTGAGGGGATCAACGCGCCGGCGCGAGCTTGCCCTTGTCATCAGAGAAGACGATCTCGACCCGGCGATTCTGCGCCCTGCCCCGCTCCGACGCGTTGGCCTCGATCGGGTACTGGTCACCGTAGCCTTCAACCTGCAGACGCTTCTCGTCGATACCCAGGTCCGCCAGCATATCGGCCACTGCCTGCGCGCGATCACGCGAGAGCTTCAGGTTGTCTTCCGGCGCACCGGTGCTGTCGGTGTACCCCTCGATACGCACCACCCGGCGCGGATTGAGCTGAAGGAACTGCACCAGCTTGAGCACGGTGCGGCTGGCCGAGTTTTTCAGGTCGGCACGCCCGGTATCGAACAGCACGTCACCCAGGGTCATCACCAGGCCACGGTCCGTCTGCTCCGAAGCCAGCGCGGCAATCTGCGATTCGACCCACTTGCCTTGCTGCTGGACGCTGGCCAGCTTGGCTTCACGCAGCGCCAGCTGCAGGCGCTGACGCTCCAGGTCGAGCTTGGCCAGGCGCTCCTGGTTCAGCGCGAGCTTGGCGTGCTCGCTGGCGATTTCGCTGTAGCGCTGACTCAGGTAGGCGTAATGGCGCACATCGGTGCCGGTGCCGACATAACTGGACAGGCGCTCGGCCCGCGCCAGCGATTCACCTGCGCGGATCACGTCACGTGGCGCACTGCGCAGCACGTCGGAATCGTCCTTGACCTTCTGGAAGGTTGCACTGGCCTCATCCAGTGCCGCCTCGCTGCGCTGACTGGCGCAACCCTGCAAGCCTGCGGTCAACGCCAGCAACACCAGCGCGGCCATGGGTGTAGAGCGCATCATGGCTGCACCTCCAGCTGTTTACGCAGGCGCTTGACCCGCGACTGCAGCAGTTGCAGCTGCTCTTCACTCTTCTGGTTCAACACCTGGGCCTCGGCCAGGCGCGCATCCAGCTCAGCCTGCTCGGCACGCATGCGCGCATCGCGAAAATCTTCGGTGAGCATGTTGGTCTTGGCCCGGGCAAGCTTGTCTTCGGCCAGCTTCAGCGCTTCGACCTGGTCGGTGGCGCCGACAGCCTTGGCCTGTTCCAGCGCCTGCTCGGAAATGCGCAGTTGCTCGTTCGGCGCCGGGTCGTTGGCGCAACCCGCCAGGCCGAACACGGCCAGAGCAAGGATCAGTGGTTGGATTCTCACGCAATCTTCCTAGTGTTTGGGGGCGTCCAGCGGCACCTGCATCTGCGCCTTCCAGCGCTCGACATTACGTTGCAGCACAGCCTCGGACGCACCGGAGATCGGCAATTCTGTCAGTTTTTTCGCCAATTGCCCACGCAGCCAGCTGTCATTGCATGCCGAGTTGTGTGACACGGCCAGGTACAACCCAGGGCGATCTACCGGCAGGCCGCGGGCAATCAGGTCGTTGCTCATGCCCAGGCTCTGGGTCATGGCCATGCCGGAGTAGCGCCCCGCAAGCACATAGTCCACCTGCCCCAACACCAGCTTCTGGAACGCCTGGGTCAGGTTCTGCGCCGGCTGCAACTTCAGGTGCGCTTTGGCAAAGGCTTCAAAAGCGGGGGTCAGACGTGCACGCTCGGACATGCTGCCCTGGTAGTTGGCCAGATCCGCCGGGCCATCGAAGGCCAGCTCAGCGTCATGACGGGTCCAGACCAGGTATTCGTTCAACTGCAAAGGTGGGTGGATATAGTCCAGCGCCGTCAGTTGCCCGACCTGCAGCGGGGTATCAAGCAGCAGGTCCATACGCCCGCTGCGAACCTCCTCAAGGGCCTGGTCGCGCCGACCGGCACTCAGCACGTCCACCTTGACCCCCAGCTCGCTGGCCACCTGCTGCAACAGCTCGACATTGGCGCCAATCAGGTGCTTGGGGTCCTTCGGGTCCTGCCAGGAATAGGGAGGCGCATCAGGGCTGCCGGTCGCGACCAGGCGCTCGCACTTGCCTGCCGCCATTGTCGCCGACGACAGCAACGCCGCCATGCACGCCAGCACCCCGCCTGCTTTGCCAAACCTCATGCTCACTCCTGGCTGTGACACTGAAATCCATAAAAAAACCCGGCCCTCAGTACGAGGGCCGGGCTTCTTTATAAGTGAAGCAGGCGGATCAGACCAGCTTTTCCAGCTCCGGAACCGCTTCGAACAGGTCAGCGACCAGACCGTAATCGGCAACCTGGAAGATCGGCGCTTCTTCGTCCTTGTTGATCGCAACGATCACTTTGGAGTCTTTCATGCCCGCCAAGTGCTGGATCGCGCCGGAGATACCGACGGCGATGTACAGCTGCGGGGCGACGATCTTGCCGGTCTGGCCGACCTGCATGTCGTTGGGCACAAAACCTGCGTCCACTGCAGCGCGCGAGGCGCCCACAGCAGCGCCGAGCTTGTCGGCCAGGCTGTACAGGTGCTTGAAGTTGTCGCCGTTGCCCATGCCACGGCCGCCGGAAACGACGATCTTGGCTGCAGTCAGCTCTGGGCGGTCGGACTTGGCCAGCTCTTCACCCACGAAGGACGACTTGCCAGCGTCATGGGCGGCAGCGACGGTTTCAACCGAGGCAGAACCGCCTTCGGCCGCGACTGCGTCGAAACCGGTGGTACGCACGGTGATGACCTTGACCGCAGCGCTGGATTGCACGGTGGCAATGGCGTTACCGGCGTAGATCGGGCGCTTGAAGGTGTCGGCCGACTCCACCGCGATGATCTCGGAGATCTGGTCGACGTCCAGCAGTGCGGCAACGCGCGGCAGGATGTTCTTGCCGTTGGTGGTGGCCGGGGCCAGCACATGGCTGTAGCCCTTGGCCAGCTCGACGATCAGCGGCGCTGCGTTTTCTGGCAGCAGATGGGCGTAGGCGGCGTTGTCAGCAACCAGCACCTTGGCAACACCGGCGATCTTGGCAGCGGCTTCGGCAACACCACCGACGTTCTGGCCTGCGACCAGCACGTGCACATCACCACCGATCTTGGCGGCAGCGGCGACAGTGTTCAGGGTGGCCGGGGCCACGGCGCCGTTTTCGTATTCAGCGATAACCAGGATAGTCATTTAGATTACCTTCGCCTCGTTCTTCAGTTTCTCGACCAGTTCTGCCACCGACTTGACCTTGATACCCGCGCTGCGTGCAGCAGGCGCTTCGACCTTGAGGGTCTTGTTGGTGGAGGCCAGGGAAACGCCCAGCGCGTCTGGCGTGACGGTTTCCAGCGGCTTTTTCTTGGCCTTCATGATGTTCGGCAGCGACGCGTAGCGCGGCTCGTTCAGGCGCAGGTCGGTGGTGACGATCGCTGGCAGGTTCAGCGATACGGTCTGCAGGCCGCCATCGATTTCACGGGTGACGTTCAGCTTGTCGCCAGCGACTTCCACCTTGGAGGCGAAGGTACCCTGGGCGTAACCGGTCAGCGCGGCCAGCATCTGGCCAGTCTGGTTGTTGTCGCTGTCGATGGCCTGCTTGCCGAGGATGACCAGCTGTGGCTGCTCTTTGTCGACGATAGCCTTGAGTGCCTTGGCCACGGCCAGGGAGTTCAGTTCGTCAGCGGCTTCTACCAGGATGGCGCGATCGGCACCCAGGGCCAGGGCGGTACGCAGTTGCTCCTGGGCAGTGGTCGGGCCGACGGAAACCACGACGATCTCGGTCGCAATACCCTTTTCTTTCAGGCGTACGGCTTCCTCAACGGCGATTTCGCAGAAGGGGTTCATGGACATCTTGACGTTTGCAAGGTCGACGCCGGAGTTGTCCGCTTTGACGCGAACCTTGACGTTGTAGTCGACCACTCGTTTGACAGCTACAAGAACCTTCATGGATTCCTCGTTACTCTCCGGTGAATAGAAAGTCGCCTGGGGACATGCCCGGCGATGCGCGTGGGTACAAGGGCACCTCTAAAAACGTACCGGGTAGAGCAAACTTCAAGGTGACCGAGCAGTCTTGTCATGACGCTTGCGGCAAATACCCGCGGGTCATTTTCTGTGGTGGCGTGTAAACTCCACTACAAACCGTGAATTGGCCGCAAAGCCTTACTCCACACCAGGTTTTTAGAGGTGTACCTGCGCCCGGCGACAAGCCTACGGCGAACGTAAAACCGCTCGTATCTTGACCGCAACACCCAATCCGGTCAATACGGCAAATCGGTCACCCTCCAGCCGCACTCCTGTGATTTTACTGGCCTGCGGCAAATTCAAACAAACGTTTGTATTGGACCCGCCAAGTGGTGTAGATATAATGCGCGGCCAAGACAAAACGGTGTAGTCCATCCTCTGCGCAGCTACAGCTCCGCTCCCGTGAAGCGCGGTGCGCATGATCACCCCACACCCATAAGACCAAGCAACAGCACGAGCCTTGATGAGTAGGAGAGAACCAGTGGAACGCGAATACATGGAATTCGACGTGGTCATCGTCGGCGCCGGCCCGGCGGGGCTGTCCGCCGCCTGCCGCCTGAAGCAGAAGGCCGCCGAAGCCGGTAGCGAGATCAGCGTCTGCGTGGTCGAGAAAGGCTCTGAAGTCGGTGCCCACATCCTCTCCGGCGCGGTATTCGAACCGCGCGCACTGAACGAGTTGTTCCCCGACTGGAAGGAACTCGGCGCACCGCTCAACACTGCGGTAAAGCGCGACGACATCTACGTGCTCAAGGATGGCGGCAGCTCGATCAAGGTCCCTGACCTGTTCGTGCCCAAGACCATGCACAACGAGGGCAACTACATCATCTCGCTGGGCAACTTGTGCCGCTGGCTGGCCCAGCAGGCCGAAAACCTGGGCGTGGAAATCTACCCAGGTTTCGCTGCCCAGGAAGCGCTGTTCGATGAAAACGGCGTGGTGCGCGGTATCGTCACCGGCGACCTGGGTGTCGACCGCGAAGGCAACCCGAAAGACGGCCTGTACACCCCAGGCATGGAACTGCGCGCCAAGTACACGCTGTTCGCCGAAGGCTGCCGTGGGCACATCGGCAAGCAGCTGATCAAGCGCTTCAACCTCGACAGTGAATCCGACGTCCAGCATTACGGCATCGGCCTGAAGGAAATCTGGGAAATCGACCCGAGCAAGCACGAACAGGGCCTGGTGGTGCACACCGCCGGCTGGCCGCTGGACGTGGTGAGCACCGAGAACACCGGTGGCTCGTTCCTGTATCACCTGGAAAACAACCAGGTGGTGGTCGGCCTGATCGTCGACCTGTCCTATGCCAACCCGTACCTGTCGCCGTTCGACGAGTTCCAGCGCCTCAAGCACCACCCGGTGATCAGCCAGTACCTCGAAGGCGGCAAGCGCATCAGCTACGGCGCCCGCGCCCTGGCCAAGGGCGGGATCAACTCGCTGCCGAAGATGGTCTTCAACGGTGGCGCGCTGATCGGTTGCGACTTGGGCACCATGAACGTGGCCAAGATCAAGGGCAGCCACACGGCGATGAAGTCTGGCATGCTCGCCGCCGACGCAGTGGCCGACGCATTGATTGCCGGCAGCGAGGGTGGCGACGCACTCACTACCTATGTCGACGCCTTCAAGGCCAGCTGGCTGCATGAAGAGCTGTTCGCCAGCCGCAACTTCGGCCCGGCCATGCACAAGTTCGGCCCGTTGTTCGGCGCAGCCTTCAACTATGTCGACCAGAACTGGTTCGGTGGCAAGCTGCCGTTCACCTTGCACGACACCAAGCCGGACTACGCCTGCCTCAAGCTCGCGGCCGATTCGAAAAAAATCGACTACCCGAAACCAGACGGCAAGCTCAGCTTCGACAAGCTCAGCTCGGTATTCCTCTCCAGCACCAACCATGAAGAGGAACAACCCTGCCACCTGAAGCTGACCGACCCGAACGTGCCGATCGCCAGCAACCTGCCGCTGTACGACGAGCCGGCCCAACGCTACTGCCCGGCCGGCGTGTACGAAGTGGTCAGCCAGGAAGACGGCAGCAAGCGCTTCCAGATCAACGCGCAGAACTGCGTGCACTGCAAGACCTGCGACATCAAGGACCCGGCCCAGAACATCACCTGGGTTACGCCTGAAGGCGCCGGCGGGCCGAACTACCCGAACATGTAAGGCCATGCCCCTGCAGCAACAAAAGCCCCTGCCTCCTTGGAGTCAGGGGCTTTTTGTTGCCTGCTCGCATCAGGCTGTACGCACTTCCTCGAACAGTTCGGGGTGGCGATCCAGTAGCTTCAGCAGCTTTACCAGTGCCACGGGTGGCGTGGTCTTGCCATTTTCATAACGGGAGAACGCATTGACCCCACCACCAAAAATTTCCCCCGCTTGCCGCTGATCGAGGTCGAACTTCCTGCGTATGGAGGCAATGAAAGAAGGGTCCACTACAGTTGCATTGACTTGGCGCTCGAATGCCGTCATCAGATCGCTGACACGCATGGCTTGATCATGGCTCAGCACGCACTCACCGCATGCGGAACAATAATCGCCACTTACGTCCGGGAGCAGGGTGGTCTCTCCCTTGTAGCGATAAGGCATGCCCTGAGTGTCAGGTGCAAGCTCGGCACCCCCGCAAATTGGACATCTCATGATTACAACTCCTTGAAGGACACGATAAGCACGTCGTTGATCACGGACACTTTCAGGTAAACGTAGCCAACCGCTGTAAGCGGGCGGTACACGTCCTGCCAAACCCGGTGATCAATATGGCTGTTCATGCTTTTGTAGAAATCAGTGCGCTTCAAGCTAGTGATTACCTCAAGCATGCCCGGAAAATCCATTCCTAGCGCCTTAGCGTCTCTTAATGCAGCGCCCGTAGGGCTGACGCGCCTTGCCGCAGTCAGTGCTTTTATCCGCTGCAGCGGGCAATGAGGCGTTCTCTTTTCCATGAGAAATTAACCTTCCAGGTTAAATTTGGCTAATAGGTTATTCCAATAGCCCCCACCTGGAAGTCTGCCCCACCCCCCACCTGCCTCTAATGCCTCATTTGTCACCACACATGATCGGCATCGGCTCCGCCGCAAACGCCAAAGGCTCACGACGCCCGAAATACAGGGCCGTGAGCAGCCCCACCGCACCCATGATCAGACAAAAGCCGACACACACCCACGGGCTCCACGGCATCAGAGCGATCAGCGCCAAGGGCGTGGTACTCGCCCACAGGGCATAGGCAATGTTGTAGGTGAAGGAGATGCCCGAAACCCGGATCTGCGCCGGGAACAGCCCGACCATCACCGACGGCACCACGCCCACCACACCGCAGCACAGCCCTGCCAGTGCATAAGCCAGCCAGGTTGCGCCCCACTGCCCCACCAGGCTCGCATACAACGCCCCGATACCCAGCGGCAGTAGCAGGCTGTAGATCATCAGCGCACGCCAGGCGCCCAGGCGATCGACCAGCAGCCCGGCCAGCACACAGCCGATATTCAGGAACACGATACCCACGCTGCTCAAGGCAAAGGTGTGCGCGGCGGTCATGCCGAAGCGCTGCTGCATCACCGTCGGCGTGATCACCACCAACACCACCACTGCCGACGTCAGCACGCAGGTCAGCAGCGCTGCCGGCAGCAACGCCCCACGATGCTCGCCCAGCACCCGCCGCAGGGGGAACGCCACGGGTTGTTCCTTACGCTCGCGCAAGGCCATGAACACCGGTGTTTCACTTAGCCAGCGGCGCAACCACACGCCGATCACACCAAATACCCCCCCGAGCAGAAAGGGGTAACGCCAGGCGTAATCGAGAATTTCCTGCGCGGTAAACGCCTGGGCCAACAAGGTCGCGGTCAGCGCCCCCAGCAGGTAGCCAAAGGTCAACCCGGCTTGCAGGAAGCCCAAGGCATAACCGCGCCGCCCCTGCGGCGCGTGCTCGGCAACGAACGTCCAGGCGCTTGGCACCTCCCCGCCGACCGCGGCCCCCTGCAGAATGCGCAGTGCCAGTAAAATCAGTGGCGCCGCATAGCCGATGTCGGCATAGGTCGGCATCACCCCGATCAGCAGGCACGGCAGGGCCATCATCAGGATGCTCAGGCTGAACACCCGCTTGCGCCCCAGGTGATCGGCGAAATGCGCCATGACGATGCCCCCCAGCGGCCGCGCCAGGTAGCCCGTGACGAAGATCCCGAAGCTTTGCAACAGGCGCAGCCATTCGGGCATTTCGGGCGGGAAGAACAACTTGCTCAGGGTCAGGGCGAAGAACACGAAGATGATGAAATCGTAGATTTCCAGCGCGCCCCCCAGCGCCGCCAGGCCCAGGGTCCGGTGGTCGCCACGGCTGAACCGGGGCGGGCGAGCGGTATCGATGGCAGTCATGGCAGGGTCCGCAGATCGGCAAAGGGCAAGAGGATAGCAAATACCTGCCTTGCCCTGCCCTGCCCGCCTCGACGCTAGCGGCTGAACACCGTCTGCGCGAAGTTCACCCGCGGGCGCAGTGTGCTGGCCGGTGCTGCCACAGGCAGAGGCAGCTTGCCGACCAGCAGCGGCGCGTCGATGATCGCCATGAACGACTCGAGCGCCTCGTTATCCGGCACCTGCGGCAGGCTCAGGCTGACGGACTGGCGTTCGGTCTGCGGCACGGCGGGCACTTTCAACTGCGAGGAGTGATAAAGCAGGGCATGCTGGATCTGCGTGCTGACCCGGCAGAAGCGCGCCAGGTCGACGCCCACATGGCTGGCCAGCTCGATGTTGCCCAGCAGCAGGTGAAAGGGCTGCAAGGCACATTGCACCAGGCGCTGCAGCTCCTCGAAGCTGTCCACGGGTGCAATCCGGTAATAGCCAAGGCCATTGAGCAGTTTCTCCAGCTGCAAACGCTGGCAAGGGTGCTCGTCGGCGATGAGGATGCGCAGGGTCTTGTTTGCCATTTTCGGACCTGGGCAGTAGGTAAAAAGGGACACTCCCTGACCATACTGCGCCAGTAACGGCAATCGCCAAAGCTATGCCTGGCTGGGGTCTCTCTTGATAGTTGTCGGGAAACCCGCAGAAATCAAGTGACGGGGTGACGGAATTTTCATCCGCCTTTCACCCGTTTTTCAGGATTCCCACTCGCGCATGCGCACACGGCAGTGCTTCATGGCATTGACGATGTGCTTTTCAACCACACTGCGGGACACCCCCAGGTGCTCGGCAATCTGCTGATGCGACAGGCCATCGAGCTTGCGCAGCAGGAAGCAGTCGCGACAAACCTTGCCCAGTTCATCCAGGGCGCGCTGCATCAGCGCCAGGCGCTGGTCGAGCTGCATGTCGTGGGTGAGTGCCGGGCTGTGCCAGCGCTCGTCGCTGTCGAGCACCTCCAGCGGTTCGGCCTGGCGCACCTGGTGGCGCCGGTGACGATCGACCACCAGGTTGAGCGCTGTGCGATAGAGAAAGGCACGCGGATGCTCGATCCGTTCGGCATCGGTACGTTCCAGTACCCGCAGATAGGCATCGTGCGCGACGTCTTCGGCAGCCTGACGACTGCCCAGGCGCGCGGAGAGGAAGCCCACCAGTTCGCGATAGTAATGTTCCACGACGTTACCTGAGGTCGTCCTGCCTGCCTTTGCCAGAAAGCCGTTTCGGGCAGCTACGCGGGACTGAGTGATGTCAACGTGCGATAGTACAAACTATAATTATTCTCAGCAACACGACATCCTCCCCCCGTTCTCGCTAAATCCGTCCCGTTAGCCTTCGTCTAACTGGGACCTCAGTGCGCGCCGCTTTCTTGGCTGTGCGTGGCCATCACCCCTGGCTGGAAGTCTGCATGAGACGTTTACCCCACACCCGCCGTCGGATACTGCTCGGTGGCTTGGCCCTGCTAAGCCTGGGCAGCTTGCTGGCCTGGAAGACCCTGCCCTTCGGCGCGCAGCCGTTCAGCACGGTCGCCGTCACCCGCACCGACATCGAAAGCAGCGTCACCGCCTTGGGCACCTTGCAGCCGCGGCGCTACGTCGACGTGGGTGCCCAGGCTTCCGGGCAGATCCACAAATTGCACGTCGAAGCCGGCGACCCGGTGCGCAAAGGCCAGTTGCTGGTCGAGATCGACCCCTCCACCCAGCAAGCCAGGCTCGACGCCGGGCGCTACTCGATCGACAACCTCAAGGCCCAGCTGGCCGAACAGCGCGCACAGTTTCAACTGGCCCAGCAGCAGCTCAAGCGCCAGCGCGACCTGGCCGCCGCCGGGGCAACCCGCGACGAAGACGTCCAGGCCGCCGATGCCCAACTCAAGGTGACCCAGGCACGCATCGAAATGTTCCAGGCGCAGATCCGCCAGGCCCAGGCCAACCTGCGCAGTGACGAGGCGGAGCTGGGCTATACGCGGATCTATGCGCCCATGGACGGCACCGTGGTGGCGGTCGATGCCCGTGAAGGCCAGACCCTCAACGCGCAACAGCAGACGCCGTTGATCCTGCGCATCGCCAAGCTTTCGCCCATGACCGTCTGGGCCCAGGTATCGGAAGCCGACATCGGCAAGGTCAAACCCGGCATGACCGCCTACTTCACCACCCTGGCCGGCGGCAAACGCCGCTGGACCAGCACGGTGCGGCAGATTCTGCCGATTCCGCCCAAGCCGCTGGACCAGACCAGCCAGGGCGGTGGCAGCCCGGCCAGTGCCGCCAATGGCACCACCGGCAGCCAGGTGGTGCAGTACACCGTGCTGCTGGACGTCGACAACCCGGACGGCGCCCTGATGGCCGAGATGACCACCCAGGTGTTCTTTGTCGCAGGCCAGGCCAGCCAGGTGCTGACCGTGCCACTTGCGGCGCTGGACGACAGCGAAGGCCTGCGCCTCGCCCGGGTACTCAACAGCAAAGGCGAAGTGGAACAGCGCCAGGTGCGTACCGGCCTGAGCGACCGCCTGCGGGTGCAGGTGCTCGACGGCCTCAGCGAAGGCGAACGCCTGGTCATCGGCGCCCCCAGCGTCAGCGGAGGTTGAATGACAACGCCCCTGATCGAACTGATCGACATCCGCAAGTCCTACGGCGGCGGCGATACCCCCAAGGTCGACATCCTCCAGGGCATCAGCCTGAGCATTCACCCTGGCGAATTCGTCGCCATCGTCGGCGCATCCGGTTCAGGCAAGTCGACGCTGATGAACATCCTCGGCTGCCTCGACCGGCCAACCGCCGGCAGTTATCACTTTGCCGGCAAGGACGTGGCCGAGCTGGACAGCGACGAGCTGGCCTGGTTGCGCCGCGAAGCCTTTGGCTTCGTGTTCCAGGGCTACCACCTGATCCCCTCGGGCTCGGCCCAGGAGAACGTCGAGATGCCGGCCATCTACGCCGGCATCGCCGCCAGTGAGCGCCACGCACGGGCAACCGCCCTGCTCACCCGCCTCGGCCTGGCCAGCCGCACCGGCAACCGCCCGCATCAGTTGTCCGGTGGCCAGCAACAACGGGTGTCGATTGCCCGGGCGCTGATGAACGGTGGCCACATCATCCTCGCCGACGAACCCACCGGCGCGCTCGACAGCCACAGCGGCACCGAAGTCATGGCGCTGCTCGACGAACTGGCCAGCCAGGGCCATGTAATCATCCTGATCACCCACGACCGCGAAGTGGCGGCGCGGGCGCAACGGGTCATCGAAATCCGTGATGGGCTGATCATCAGCGATTCGGCCGCCGAGCATACCCCCGTCAACACCGACCAAGGGCTGCAGGCCGACGACCTGCGCCAGCGCCTGGACCGCGGCGCGACCCTGCGCGGGGCATGGAAGGGTGAACTGTTCGAAGCCCTGCAGGCGGCCTGGCGGGTGATGTGGGTCAACCGCTTTCGCACCGCATTGACGCTGCTCGGCATTGTCATCGGGGTGGCCTCGGTGGTGGTCATGCTGGCCGTCGGCGAAGGCAGCAAGCGTCAGGTCATGGCGCAAATGGCGGCATTCGGTTCGAACATCCTCTACCTCAACGGCAAGCCGGCAACGCTTGGCGAGCAGGCCGGCACCATCACCCTCGACGACGTCGCCGCCATCGGCGAACTGCCCCAGGTCAAACACGTCATGCCTGTGATCGGCGAGAAGATGATGGTGCGCCACGGCAACAACAGCCAGCAGTTCTATGTCGGCGGCAACAACACCTGGTTCCCGGAGATCTTCAACTGGCCAGCGGTCGAGGGCGCCTTCTACACCGAGGCCGACGAAGCCAATGCGGCGGCCGTAGCAGTGATCGGCCAGAAGGTCCGGGAAAAGATGCTCGACCCCGGGCGCGACCCGCTGGGGCAGTACATCCTGATCGGCAACGTGCCGTTCCAGGTCGTCGGCATCCTCGCCGGCAAGGGCGCGAGCTCCGGCGACCAGGACAGCGACGGGCGCATCGCGGTGCCCTACTCCGCGGCAGCAATCCGCCTGTTTGGCCAGCGCGACCCGGACTACATCACCGTTGCCGCCCTCGACTCCACCCGGGTCAACGAAGCCGAAGCGGCCATCGATCACTTGCTGCGCCAGCGCCACCAAGGCCGTCAGGACTTCGAGCTGACCAACGATGCGGCATTGATCCAGGCCGAAGCACGCACGCAGAACAGCCTGTCGCTGATGCTGGGGGCGATCGCCGCGATTTCACTGCTGGTGGGCGGCATCGGGGTGATGAATATCATGCTCATGACCGTGCGCGAACGCACCCGTGAAATTGGCATCCGCATGGCCACCGGCGCGCGTCAGCGCGACATCCTGCGGCAGTTTTTGAGCGAGGCCGTGATGCTGTCGATGGTGGGCGGCATTGCCGGCATTGTCCTGGCCCTGGCCATCGGCGGCGGCCTGATGCTGGCCGAGATCGCCGTGGCCTTTGCCCTGCCTGCCATATTCGGCGCGTTCGCCTGCGCTGTCGTCACCGGCATCGTGTTCGGCTTCATGCCGGCCCGCAAGGCCGCCCGACTCGACCCGGTCAAAGCCCTTACCAGCGAATAACCCATGACTCTGCCAAGCCGTATCAGCCTGTTGACCCTGTGCCTGAGCCTCGCCGCTTGCAGCACGCCCCCCACTCCAGAAAGCGGCATCGCTGCACCGCAAGCCTGGCAAGGCGAGGTCGAGCCGTCCTCGGCCCAACTGCCGTCAGCACAATGGTGGCGAGCCTTCGCCAGTAGCGAACTGGACCGCCTGGTCGAGCGCGCCCGGCTCAACGCCCACGACCTGGCGGCTGCCACGGCACGGGTGCGCCAAGCCCAGGCCCAGGCTGTCATCGCTGGCGCGCCGTTGCTACCCGAACTGAACCTGGGCCTGGATGGCAGCCGCCAGCGCCTGCTGCATGGCAAAGGCAACGACCAGCTGGACGTCAGCAGCAACGAGCGCACCAGTACCTCCTTCGACCTGAAACTCAGCGCCAGCTACGAGATCGATTTCTGGGGCGGCCTGCGCGCCGCCCGCGCCAGCGCGTTGCACAGCCTCGACGCCAGCCGCTTCGATCGGCAAACCGTCGAACTGACCCTGGTCAGCGCCGTGGCCGACAGCTATCTGCAAGGCCTTGCCCTGACAGAACAGTTGAACATCGCCCGGCTCAACCTGCGCAATGCGCGTGATGTACTGGGCCTGGTCGAAGCCCGCCAGCGCACAGGTTCGGCCACGCGCCTGGAGCTGGCCCAGCAGCGCAGCCTGGTGGCCGCCCAGGAGCGGCAGGTGCCGTTGCTTGAACAGAAGTGGCAAGACAGCCAAGTCACCCTGGCCACGCTGCTGGGCGACCCGGTCCAGGCCCTGCCGCCCAGCCGTGAAGCGATCGATGCCCTGCAGTGGCCGGCCATCGGCAGTGGCATCCCCAGCGAGCTGCTAAGCCGTCGCCCGGACATCGCCGCAGCCGAAGCGCGGCTGGCAGCGGCAAGCGCCGACGTACAGGTGGCCAGGGCTGCAATGCTGCCCAAGCTGACCCTGGGGGCCAATCTGGGCAGCGGCGCCAATACCTTTGCGCGTGTCTTCGACAGCTCGTTCTACACCCTCACTGCCGGGCTGGTCGCGCCGGTCTTCAACAACGGCCGGTTAAGGGCCTCGCGCGACCTGGCAGAAGCCGAGCAGGTCGAGCTGTTGGAGGCTTACCGGGGCAGCATCCTGGCGGGTTTCGCCGATGTCGAGAAAGCGCTCAACGCTATTCATGGCGTGGACCGCCAGCGCCAGTGGCAGGATGAGGAGGTGCAGCAGGCGCGCCTGGCTTTTGACCTGGCCCAGCAGCGTTATGGTGCAGGCGCCGAGACCCTGCTCAGCGTGCTGGAAACCCAGCGCACGTTGTACCTGGCGCAAGATCAGCAGGCGCAGCTACGGCTGGCACGGTTGCAAGGGAGTGTGGCGCTTTACAAGGCGTTGGGGGGTGGGTGGAAGGTTGGGCAGTAGCTGGGCGTAGGGCGGTAGATTTTCGGCGCCTCAGTGCCAGGCTTGGCATTTTCAGCGCCGATGAGATCGAGCGCCGCGCGGGCGGCGCAGTTGACGAGAGTTTTGAAATTGGCGCGGCGGCGATGGCTATCGCAATCCTCGA